>CAZFXB010000383.1:0-1029 GCA_964522835.1 uncultured Oscillospiraceae bacterium | reverse complement strand
CTTCTGGTATGGTTCCTGTCCCATATCTGTCGCCTCCTTTATCTTACTTTATCCTACTATAGGCGATTTGTCAATATTTAAGAGCCTTTTATAGTATTTTATACTCGAGGTGATAGACATGAAACCACTGAAAGAAAAGGTCAGCATAACGCTGGATTGGGATTTGCTCAAGAAGACCAGAGACCTTGCCGAAAACTGTGACCGATCGCTGTCGCAATATATCAACATTGTGCTGAAGGAACATATCAGACAAGTAGAAGAAACCAATACAGATAGCATCGCCACCTACAGCGGAAAGCTATAGATAAATCGCCGAAAAAACCTCTCTTGCACCTACAGATGGTACAAGAGAGGTTTTTATTAGGCTTTTTTCCGTTCCATTTCCCGCTGGAGCCGCTTTTGTTCGGCCTTCTGCCGTTCCTCCTCCAGCATCATGTCCTTCACCTTCATCAGCCGGGCCGTAGAAGAACGTTCATTCTCGTCCAGCTTCATGGAGATATACTTGATGTTGGTTTCCATCTCCGGGATCATAACGTACTCCAGTGCATTGACCCGACGGCGGGTCTTTTCGATTTCCTGGGCCAAAAGCTGCATAGTCTTTTCCACCTGTGCCAGCTCCAGCATATCCTGAAACACGCCGGAAAGGGCATCCAGGGCATCGTCCAACTCGCCGGAGGTCTGGGCGAAGCCATAGGGATAAATCTCCCCGGGATCCTCATTGGCGGTGTGGAAGGTGTACTCCGGCACGTTGACGGACATAATGTTTTTAAACTTCATGTCCAGAGAAACAGACTGCTTGGGATAGGACAGAGCCTGCTCCAGCATCTCCGGGCTCATCACGGCAGAGGCCACGGTGAAGGCACTGTGGGCCTCCATCAGGCTTTTTTCCACCTTCTCCCGAAGCTCCCGGTTCAGCCGAACAATGTCAAGAAACTGGCGCATCAGCTCATCCCGCTTATCCTTCAGCAGCTTGTGACCACGAACAGCAGTCTTTCTCCGGTTCTTCAGCCGGGTCAGCTCCATACGGGC
>CAZFXB010000382.1:0-1032 GCA_964522835.1 uncultured Oscillospiraceae bacterium | reverse complement strand
TGGAGACCGAGGTGCCCTTCCACACCGGCAGCGGGGATGTGGACGAGATGCTGACAGATATTCAGGCAAAGCTGGACACTCTGCACCAGCTCAACGAAGCACTGCCGGATCCCGAGCTTTCTGCCGCAATGACCCGGATGGAAAAAGCAGGGCGCTCCATCGTGGAAGTGGTGGAAGCGAACCCCGGCAAGGCAAAGCAGGTGCGCCGCTTTGCCAACTACTACCTGCCGGATGCTGTCAACGTGCTGGCACAGTATGCAAAGCTGGCAAAACAGGGGGTGCGCGGCGAGAACGCAGCCTCCATCCGTGCTGAAGTGGAGCGCAACGCTGCCTCTATCGCAACGGCGTTCGAGAACCAGCTGGATGCCCTCTATGCAGCGGAGAGCATGGATCTGTCCGCAGACCTGACCGTGTTGCAGAATATGCTCAAAGGTCAGGGGCTGAGCTGATAAAGCGATCGGGGAGAGTGAAGAAGGACTCCCTCATTACGATCTCGCCCTCTCCGTCACCTTCGGTGACACCTCTTCCAAAGAGAGAGCTGGCAAACCCGCGAGAGTTTGCCTGAGAAGGGTAGCTCCCTCCGTCTGGGGGGAAGCCAATAGCGATGCAGCAAGGCTGCTAAAAATCGGAAACCATTGCACATTGGAATACCGCACTTGGATTTGGAAAGGAAGGAAAAACTCATGGCAGACAACACTTTCAACTTTGATCTGGACGCACCCGCAGTGCCTACCCTCACGCTGGACCCCACCCCGGTGGCGGCGGTCGAGGAGAAAAAGGCAGAGCCTGCTCCCGCACCCGAAGCACAGGTGCGTCTGAGCGCTGAGGAACAGGCGATGGTGGATTCCTTTGCGGAGAAGATCGACATTACCAACAGCCAGCAGGTGTTGCAGTATGGCTCTGCCTGCCAGAAGAAGATCGGTGATTTCTCCGAAGCTGCACTGTCCAAGGTGTCCACCAAGGATCTGGGCGAGGTAGGCGATATGATCACCGACCTGATCGGGGAGCTGAAGAGCTTTGATGCCGCCGAAG
>CAZFXB010000381.1:0-1039 GCA_964522835.1 uncultured Oscillospiraceae bacterium | reverse complement strand
AAGCAATAACCTCGGAAACGGCAGTCTTACAGCCGGTGTAGGAATGTCTGTGGTAATGAGCGAACATGAGAGCCAGGTAGCCAGCGTAACGGCAGACACCGTCCTGCTCACGGCCGTTCATGAAGACACGGCTGTAGGGAACGAACACGTCGTCGAAGATGGTCAGGGACTCGACATCGCCGATCTGAGCGAAGGGAGCGTCGAGACGAGTTCTCTTGTGATGCTGGCCAGGCAGAGCCATCAGCTTCACGCCGTCCCAGTCAGCGGGCAGAGCGAAGGCAACAGCATAGTCACGGTCTTCTGCATCCATGAACTTGGTGGGCAGAGCAATGATCTCGTCCACATAGGGAGCACAGGAGTTGCAGATCTTAGCGCCACGGACAATGATGCCCTTGGTGGGAGTGCCGTCGATGTCCAGGCCGTCCACATCAGTATCTACAATGTGGAAGAACTGGTCGGGGTCGGGCTGCATGTGGGCTCTCTTATACTTGGGGTTACGGGAACCCTTAACGTCTGTCTGAGCACAGTTGCAGATCAGATCCTTCTCCTGGCAGTACTTGATGTACTTCTGGAGACGCTGATGATACTCGGTGCCGCAGGCCTGGTCGCAGTCATAGGTGACGGAGAACAGAGCGTTCAGGGCATCGGAGCCCATGCAGCGCTGCATACAGCCGCCTACACGGTGGCAAACCAGACGGGTCATGAGCTGCTTCTTCAGCAGATCCTCGACAGACTGGTGGATGTGGGTGGAACGGTTGTGTACGGAGCCGTCAGCTTCCTTGACTACACATACATCTGCATACTCAGGGTCGTTAGCGGTGTCGTAGCACTGCTTCATAACATAGGTGCCGCCAACGATCCAGTCAGCCAGATCACGCTCTGCACCTTCCTTGCCGTTGGAACGGTCAATCTTCTTGCCGTTCAGGTAGACGTTGGGCTTCATAGCCAAAAGTCTTTCTTTGTACTGTTCATAAGTACCAATTGCCATTTTTAGGTATACCTCCAAAACATTTTTCATTGGGGAATCCCCAGAGTGTGT
>CAZFXB010000380.1:0-1045 GCA_964522835.1 uncultured Oscillospiraceae bacterium | reverse complement strand
GGGGGGCCTTGTGCAGGGCCTTGGCCCCGGCCATGGCGAAGGAGGAGGCGTAGTCGCCGTGGGAGGTGTCCTTGGGGATCTCGATGGTGGCCTTTACCTCAGCGCCCTCGGGCAGAAGGCCCTGCTGGGCGGCCTTTTCATATGCGGCCTGGGTCAGCTGCGCCACCTGGGCGCGGGCTGCTTGGATCATGTTTGCCATTTACTATCACCTTTTCAAATCATGTTGTGAATGATGTCATTGTTTCAGGCTGCCGCCGGGGGCAGTCTGCTTGAATTTGATCTGGAATACATTGCGGCCCACAGCGGCGTGCTCCACCTCGAGGGTATAGTCCACCTCGATACAGCCGCACTGTTCTTCCACCTCGGCCAGCAGCTGACGGGTGTTCACGCCGACAGCCATGGCGCCATAGGGGGTGTTGTACATGGACAGATGCCGTCTGCCCTCTTCAAACACCATCTGAGAGTTATAGCCGCCGCTGCGCATCAGGGTCACGCAGGTACCCTCTTTCTCCACCTGAATGGTGGTCTTGGTGCCCTCCATGCCGGTCACTTCGCTCTCCTGATAGACCAGGGTACACACCCCGTCCTCCCAGCACAGCGTGCCCTGGGTCACCAGCTCCATGCTGTCGGGGGGCATATTGTCAAACTCCTGTCTTCCCTTGACGAAAATGGTCACTGCTTTTTCCATGGTATCCTCACAAAACCAAACTGGTATTTCTCTCCGCTGAAAATATGCGGCATTTTTTATTGTACCTGATTCCACAGCACTGCGCAAGCGCCTGTGCCGCAGTCGCAGGAATTTCTTTCTTCTGCCGGATCAAAGACCGGTCTTTTCAAAATATTCCCGGGTCTGCTGGGCGTTTCTGGCGATCTCGGCAGACAGCGCCTGCATGGAGTCGAACTTCCGCTCGCCCCGCAGGCGGGCATAAAACTCCATGCGCACCTGCTCGCCGTACACATCGCCGTGGAAGTCCAGAATAAAGCCCTCCACAGTCACCCGGCCGTCGTTGTCGGTCACCGTGGGGCGCACGCCCACATTGGTCAC
>CAZFXB010000379.1:0-1057 GCA_964522835.1 uncultured Oscillospiraceae bacterium | reverse complement strand
GTTTTCCTACCTTTTCTTCTGTCCGCTATTGCGGTTTTCCTTTCCGCTCCGGTTATGATCCTGCCGTTGTGTTTTGGTAAGGCGCTTTTGTGTGCATACAGCTTTTGCTGCGTATTTCGCACGTTCGGTGCCGCTGGTTGGATCATTTCAGGCGTATTCCTGTTCCCGGATTGGGCAACTCTGCCGGTTTTACACTGGTACTGGCGCAGCGCATTCCTTAGGGAGCGGCGCAGAGGGATATCCTCCTTTTGCTTTGCAGCCGGTATTCTGGCAGGGATCGCCTGGTTGGATCTGCGCATCATTTCGCCCTTTGGGGCGGGTTTGATAGATTTTATAGAAAGGGTAAATGGGTAAACTGATTCATGTTGGATTTGATTCAAGCCTACGAGAATTACCTGACAAAGGTGAAACAGGCATCCGGCAACACGGTTTCTTCCTATTTGCGGGACATTCGGCAGTTCTCTGAATGGTTCGCAGCGACGGATGATTCCGGAATTCTGCATGCCACCCAACTGAATATCAGTGATTATCTGACCCGCTTGCAGGAGCAGGGGAAGTCCGGTGCCACGGTTTCCCGTACGCTGGCAAGTCTGAAGAATTTCTACGCTTACCTGGTCACCAGTGGCTTTTTGGAATCTTCTCCTGTCACAGCGGATATTCATGTATCCCGTGGTGAAAAGAAGCTCCCTCAGATCCTCACCGGAAAAGAAGTGGAACTGCTGCTGTCCCAGCCCAGCGGGACAGATGCCAAGGGGCTCCGGGATAAAGCCATGCTGGAAGTGATGTACGCCACCGGCATCCGGGTAACGGAACTCATCGACCTGAATCTGGAAGATGTGAATCTGGAACTGGGTTCTCTGAAATGCGGCAACGCAAAGAAGTCCCGGGCTATTCCACTGTATCCTGCGGCACTGCGCTCCTTAACCGTGTACATTCAGGAAGTCCGCAATGCCATGCTGGCAGACCCCACGGAGAAGGCGTTGTTTGTCAACGTCAGCGGTACCAGAATGAGCCGTCAGGGTTTTTGGAAATTGCTGAAATTCTACCAGAGCAAAGC
>CAZFXB010000378.1:0-1065 GCA_964522835.1 uncultured Oscillospiraceae bacterium | reverse complement strand
TGCCGTGTGTCTCCACCCAGCGTTTCCGCGCCAGCATGGGGCTTTCGCCGCCGACCGGGCGCATCTCCCCGATGACATCCTCGCCCAGCCTTTGGATAAGGTGGTCGTACAGCCTGATTTTTTCATCGTCCAGCCGCGTCACGGTTTCCATGTTGATGTCCTGTACCATGCTCTGCCCGCTGTCCGCCAGAAACAGGTTCATCATCCGGGTGTCGTCCTTGTGTCGCTCCAGCAGACCGGCCTCGCCGCCGTTTCTGTTCAGCACGTCCTCCAGCTCGTGGGCATAATCATAGAGGGGGCGGGCATTGTCGTGGCCGACGCGCTCCACCAGCTCGTAGTATTTGCTCCGCAGCCGCTCCTCCGCGTCGCTGTTCGCCTCATATTCCAGGCGCGGGGAAGTCGGGGTCCACGCGTCCCCTCCATAGACCCTGTTCCGGCTGTCCGCCTGGGGGTCGATGGTGGCTTTGTTGAACACCAGGGAGATAGGCCCGTACTTGCTGTGGCCCTCCTGGGCCTTGACCACGGCGATAGAGGGCATGGGCAGCCCGCCCAGCTCCAGCGCCGCCAGGATGCTCTTTTCATCCTTGTTGTGCAGCGCCAGCAGGTCCCGTGTCTCCTCAACTGGGGACTTGAGGGAGAATTTTACTTTTTCGTTTCCTTCTCCTCGTACTCCGGGCAGCCCTCGCCCATCAGCACCTCGTCGGGTATCCACTCCGGGTACTTTTTGCAGCTTGCTGTCTTTGCTCGGAGATGCTTGCACTTGTTGCATTGTTTGCACGCGTTCTTCGGAATGAAGTTGTCCAGCGCCATGTTTTGCTACCTCCTCCATGTAAATAGCTGTTTTCCCGTCCGCGTCCACTTCCACATTTTCCACATAGAAACGGGTGTTGCGGGCAAACAGGATTTCGCTTTCGTTGTTGTTCCCGATACCGGCCATATCCCTGCCGGTCTTGCTGTCGATGACCAGCGTAGCGGTCAATTCGCCGCTCACAGGGTAGCCGTCAATGTCCGTAGAGCTGGATGTGTACGCTTTGTACGGCACGATGCTGCCCTCTGCGTGTTCGG
>CAZFXB010000377.1:0-1069 GCA_964522835.1 uncultured Oscillospiraceae bacterium | reverse complement strand
TGAAGGGAATGCCGATAAAGCAGATGGTCAGATAATCGATGGTGCCGGAAACAGCGTCCGCCGGGGTGGACATGAGGGCCGTAATAGGCTTCACTAAGGCAACCAGAATGACAGTTAGCACCACGGAAACCGCCATAAAGATGGTCACGGTGTTACCAATTCCTGTGGCGGCTTTTTTCTTGTCATTGCCGCCGATGGCCTGTCCGATGAAAACCGTTGCGCCCATGGCAAGGCCCACGATCATAACGGTGAGCATGTGCATAACCTGCGAACCGATGGAAACAGCGGAAGAATCCGCAACACTGCCGAACTGTCCGATGATGTAAAGGTCAGCCATGCCGTACAGGGTTTGCAGCAGATAGGAAAGGAAATAAGGCAGCGAGAAGATCAAAATGTTCTTGAACACACTGCCACTGGTCAGATTTTTCTCCATAAACAGAGCCTCCTTAAAACGTTAAGCCCGCTTATTATATACTCTACAACAGTTGTAGAGTCAAGGTCAAAAATTTCCCCGGGTCAGGCAGGTAAACTTAACACGGGGCAGAAAAATATGACAAGTTTGTATGGTGGAAAAACCCTTGCCCCGGCGTATAATGGGAGCCAGAAAGGAAGTGAGCATATGCTTGCCGATAATCTGATTTTACTGCGGAGTATAAAAGGCATGACCCAGGAGCAGATCGCCGAAGTCATCGGCATTTCCCGGCAGTCCTACGCCAAATGGGAACAGGGAGAAACCATACCGGACATTGAAAAATGCGACCGTCTGGCCGCATTCTATGGCATTACCATCGATGCCCTGCTCCACCAGAATGACCACATAGGCCGCACCAAAATCCCACCTGCACCTGTAGGAAAGCATCTCTGGGGCACCGTCACGCTGGGAAGCAAAGGTCAGATCGTGATCCCCAAAGCCGCCAGAGACACTTTCTGTCTCCATTACGGTGACCGTCTGGTGGTACTGGGCGACGAAGCCGAGGGCATTGCCCTGGTAAAAGCGGAGGATTTTGAGCAAAAACTTCAGGAAGCATTAAAAATCAGCCAACACTTTGCAGGATCCGACTAACAGGAG
>CAZFXB010000376.1:0-1105 GCA_964522835.1 uncultured Oscillospiraceae bacterium | reverse complement strand
CGGAAAAAGCCTTCCGGAAAGAGCTCCTGCCGCTCGTCCACCACACATACATGGCACTGCCGGGACAGATTCCGGATCAGATCCCGCAGCAGAGTCGTTTTCCCGGAGCCCGGCGGGCCGAGGATCAAAATATTGCCGGTTAACTCTCCCAAATTTCCGGAGATTCCCGGGAAATCTCTGGCAACCCGGATACACAGAGACTTAGCTTTCCGGATCCCTTCTATCTCCCCATTCCGGCAAATCACCTCGCCGCAGACGCCGATCCGATGACCGCCGGGGGCAGTTAAGAATCCACGGTGCAATGTCTCACAGGCCCAGGGAGAATACCGGCTGGCGGCATTGACCACGAAATCAATGTCTTCCTGCATTAGCTTCTCAGGCAACTGCTTTCTTCCGCCTCTCAGCACCAGTTCCGGCGGTTCATTGACCCGAAGGCGCAGTTCCTGTAAGACCGTCTTCCCGAACCTGTCCACCTCCGGTCGAAGGCCATGGGGTAAGATCCCGATCAGTTCCTTCCACGCACACATCATTTGCATCACTCCTGGGATACCCTATGCCCTTCGGATCCCGGATAGAACAAAGGCACCCCAGTCAAAAAAAACGACTAGGGTGCCTTGGAATTATTTTCTATTTTTCTTGTAGATGATGTTTAAGCCCTTCAGCAGCAGATCCTTTTCCAAAATGATTTCCCGCTTACACAGCGGGGTCACGAATTGAGCCATGCCGCCGGTTGCGATGATGGTGGCACCGTGGCCAAGTTCTTCTTCCATCCGCTCGATGAGCCCATCCAGCATGGCAGCAGTGCCGTACATCATGCCGCTGCGCATACAGTCCACCGTATTTTTGCCGATTACATGCTTGGGCTTGTCCAGGCTGATTCCCGGCAACTGGGCAGCCCGGCTGGTCAGAGCTTCCAGAGAAATCTTTACACCAGGGAAGATCACGCCGCCCAGATACACATTCCCCGGCTCCACCACTTCGATGGTGGTGGCGGTACCAAGATCCATCAAAATCAGCGGGGCCCGATATTCCGCCAGAGCAGCAACGGCAATGACGATCCGGTCGGCACCCACCTGAGAGGGTACGTCCACATGGATGTTCAGGC
>CAZFXB010000375.1:0-1128 GCA_964522835.1 uncultured Oscillospiraceae bacterium | reverse complement strand
GTATGGAGAATTACACCTATCAAAATCTGTATACCGCTGCCAAGAATGCCATCCGAAAGGTAGACGGGGCGCAAATGGCGGAATTTACGGCCCGGGAGCTGGTGGCTGCGGCCACAGACCGTACCGTAGGTCAGCTGGTGGCTGATTTTCAGCTCACTGTGTTCTCCCGAGACATTGAAAAGGTTCAGGCCATGGTGGAACGGTATCTGAAGGGGGAACCTCTGGCCTATATTCTGGGCCAGTGGAACTTCTACGGGCTGGATCTTACGGTGTCCAGGGACGTGCTGATTCCCCGGGACGATACCGAGGCAGTGACAGATCTGGCCATTTCCAAAGCCAGAGTGCTGCCCCAGAATCCCAGAGTGCTGGATCTCTGCGCTGGCAGCGGCTGTATTGGTCTGGCCATTGCGGCCAAGGTGAAGGATGCCCGGGTAACCCTGGGTGAGCTTTCTCCGGAGGCCATCCGTATTGCCAAGAAGAATATTCAGGATAACCATTTGAGCGGACGGGTCAGCTGCATTCGGCTGGATGTGATGGAAGAGCCGCCGAAGTTTTTGGGGAAGTACGATCTGATCGTATCCAATCCCCCCTATATTACTGCGGAGCAGATGGAGGAGCTGGATCCCTCGGTAAAGGAATACGAGCCACAAATGGCCCTCTATGGGGGCAAGGACGGTCTCGATTTTTATCGGGCCATTGTCAAAAATTATGGGCCCCTCTTAAAGCCCGGGAAATATATCTGCTTTGAATTCGGCATGGGCCAGGAGGACGATGTCTGCCAGATCCTGATGGAGCATGGTTATGAGCTTCAAAAGCTGGTGCGTGACTCCGGCGAACGGGCCCGGGCTGTGCTGGCGAAAAAGCCCAGCGGGCCGGAGGACTCCTAATCAATAGATAGACAAATCGAAAGGACGGTTTCATATATGGCAAAGAGTAAGGCAGCATTTGAGGCTGCGGCCCCCGCTGCGGACAAGAAAAAAGCCCTGGAAACGGCTTTGGCTCAGATTGAGAAAAACTTTGGCAAAGGCAGCGTCATGCGTCTGGGTGACAAGGTGGAAATGAATGTGGATGTAATCCCCACCGGCTCCCTGACCCTGGACCTGGCCCTGGGTGTGGGCGGTCTGCCCA
>CAZFXB010000374.1:0-1132 GCA_964522835.1 uncultured Oscillospiraceae bacterium | reverse complement strand
GGTTAAGAACCCGTGTTTTGACTTCCTCCATCAGCCGGAGCACATCCTGGCACGGGCGCCGCCCACGGTCAAACCACGGAGACCTGCCTGGTCGATCAGAGCGGCAGCGTAGCCGGTTTTGGGGCGCTTAAAGGTACTGCCAGCGGAGGGATACTCCAGAGGCTGGGAGGTTTTGCGTTTGCCCATAAGCTCCCGCATTTTGCTCTGGATCTGATCCTTGTTTCCGGGGCAAAGCTTTATTACCCCGCTGAGGATAATGGAATCCTCCTCCATAAAACGGCTGTGCCGATAGCGAAGCTCCAGCTTTTCGGCGGGAATGGTCTCCTGGGTGCCGTCACGGCGGAGCACGGTAACGGACTCCAAAACATCAGCCATTTCGCCTCCATAGGCTCCAGCGTTCATATAGATGCCGCCGCCCAGGGTGCCGGGGATGCCGTGGGCAAACTCCAGCCCAGCGAGGCCCTGCTCCATGGCGAACACTGCCAGCTTGGCCAGGGTCACACCGGCCTGGGCTTCGATCCGGTCTCCCTCCAGCTGTGTAATGCCGGTGAGACCGGTACGGGTTTCGATCATTACCGTCTCCAGCCCCTGATCCGGGCAGAGCATATTGCTGCCAGCACCCATGACCATGGGGTGGATGTCATAGCTTTGGGCCAGCTCTAAGATCTTGGAAAGCTGGGCCCCGCTTTCCGGGAAAACCATCACGTCCACGGGGCCACCGATCTGGAAGGATGTATGTCGGCACATCAGCTCCCCTTGCTTCAGGGCAATGCCGTTAAGCTGTAAAAGCGTCACAAATTCTCGTAAATGCTTCATACACAATACTCCTGTCTATAAAAGGGTATACTTTAATCTATTGTATCATGGTTTTCGAAAAATGGGAAGGAGTTTCAGGGGGAAAGAGGAGGTGGGAGACAGAAAAAATCCCGTTGTTTCCAAAATAGATAATCTGTTATATAATCTGCATAAACTCTGGGTGCCCGGAAGCGGTCCTTTTCGGTAGAAATCCTATTGAAAATGCACAAAAAACAGGGTATAATGAACCTGTTTGAATTAAAATCGCCGCAGCTATGTATGGCTGTGAAAAATTTGGGGAATCCCCCCGGAAAGAGGTTTGCTCAATGCCTGATTA
>CAZFXB010000373.1:0-1141 GCA_964522835.1 uncultured Oscillospiraceae bacterium | reverse complement strand
GGATCATAGCCGAAGCCTCCGTCTCCCTTTTCCTGCCGCAGGATCTGGCCCTCCAGCTCACCCCTTGCAGAGACCACTCTGCCGTCCGGGGATGCCATGGTAATCACGGATACGAACCGTCCTGTTCTCTTTTCGTCAGGCACAGCCTCCATATTTTTCAGCAGGAACTGATTCCGTGCCTTATCATCGGGGCAGGCCTCGCCGCCATATCGAGCAGAATAGACCCCCGGAGCACCATCCAGTGCATCCACCTCAATACCGGAATCGTCTGCAATGGCAGGAAGCCCCGTTGCCTCCATCACGGCCACAGCCTTTATTTTGGAGTTTTCCTCAAAGGTAAGGCCGTTTTCCTCCGGCTCCACATGAACGCCCAGTTCCTTCATGGTGAAGATCTCCCACCCCAGAGGCTCTAAAATGGCCTTCATTTCCCGGAGCTTATTTTGATTGTTGCTGGCAAGGGCTACTTTCATACCAGTTCCCCCAGAATTTCCTTCTGCTTCTGCTGGAGCAGTTCGTTACCCTTCTGGCACAGCTGCACCAGTGTCAAGGCCTCACCCACGCTGAAGGGCCGACCCTCGCCGGTACCCTGGAGCTCAATAATGTTGCCCTCACCATCCATGATGCAGTTCAGATCCACATCGGCGGTGGAGTCCTCAGAATACTGAAGATCCAGCAGGGCCTCCCCGTTTACAATTCCGGCAGAGATTCCGGAAACAAAGGTCTTCACCGGCATCTCCGTAATCACGCCCTTCTCCAGCAGGCTCCGGAAGCACAGCACCAGCGCCACAAAGCCGCCGGTGACCGAGGCAGTACGGGTTCCCCCGTCTCCCTGGAGCACATCACAGTCTACCGTGATGCTGATGGGGCCCATTTTTTCCATATCCACCGCACTGCGGAGGCTCCGGCCAATGAGCCGCTGAATCTCGGCACTTCTGGGGCTCAGTTTCAGCTTGGACACATCCCGGCGGCTCCGTTCCCGGTTGGCCCGGGGCAGCATGGAGTATTCCGCTGTGATCCAGCCTCCCTTTTCCACATGGGAGGGCACCTTCATTTCAACAGAGGCGTTACACAGCACCATGGTATCTCCGCAGGAGATCAGGCAGCTGCCCTCTGCAAACTTGGTAAAGCCGGGGATCATCTC
>CAZFXB010000372.1:0-1149 GCA_964522835.1 uncultured Oscillospiraceae bacterium | reverse complement strand
GATTATCGATATCTGCGATAGCTTGCTTCAGTTCAAATTTTGATTTATCGCTCTGTTTTATGAAATCCTTAAACTCCTGTTGCAACTCAATCGGAGGTATTGGTATTTGTAATGCGCCAAGAATCTGCTGGTTTAAGTTTTGAATGTTGGCTCCGCGTCCGGCCATTTTACTTCGGGTAGAATCCGCTTTCAATAGCTGAACTAAATATGTTGTATCGACACATTCGGTTTCTTTACGAAAACGAATGCAAAAGCCACTATATGTGGTTGGAATATCTCCTGGGAAGATAACTAAACACCTTCCAACGAGCATTTTATTGCCATTCGATCTCACAAAAACAATATCTCCATCCTGTAGCATTACTTCTTCCGGAGGCATTTTGTTGAGTGAAATCTTTGGTAGCACAGATGTATCACAAATTTCTGAATAATCCTTAAAATCTCCAACGCCAAGGCAGTGTACGTTTACACCAGACTCTCCGGCGCTAAAGTTCATGCCATTTTTGCACTTCCCAAGCTCCAACAAGCCTTTTGTTTCCCAGCCTCTTGGGTTATCAACCGGATCACCAAACATCTCGATAAATTGCGATTTCACCAATTCATCCGTCTTATCCAGCAACTTCTTATAGGCTGTTTTCGTGTCCTCAAAAGACCACAGAATTTCCACTAACTTTTTCTGAGTCTCGATAGGAGGAAGATTAAACTCGTACTTTTCGAAGTCAGACCAGTTTAAGAAGAAATTGGTAGAGCCTTTTTTGTTTTCTTCTGCAAATCTCCAGAAATCATCCGACTGGAAAATAAACGGTAAAAACTTCTGCATAAGGACATTTTCATCCTTCGTTCTGCAAACATAGCTAACGTCAGAACAGATACCTTCGAAATCAACCACACCTGCTTTTCTCAGATGCGGATTTCTTGACATTAAAAGAACGTCACCTGGCACAAATCTCATGTGAAAAGCCGGTCCGATGGTACTTCCAGCGATTACTCCCTTTTTAGTTATCTGAATTTCACCATTATCAAAATGTTCGCCGCCAATGTAATATTCCAGGTCTGTGTTGTTCTTATCAACCTTGTCCTTGATGCGGGTAACCACATCTTTTAAATACACCTTAGACATTTGTTTCACCACCTTCTAACAAGAGACTA
>CAZFXB010000371.1:0-1169 GCA_964522835.1 uncultured Oscillospiraceae bacterium | reverse complement strand
GCTCCATCAACCGGCTGATCCGCTGCTGTGCAGAATCCTGCCCGCCGTCGTCCACGGAGTACCGGATATCCGGGTTCATTCCATCGAAAGTTCCCACATTATCCGTAGCGGATTTAATCTGTCTCGGGTCAAACACCACATAGAACGTATCTGCTACCAGCGGATCCTTCGAACTGTTTTCGATAATCACGCCATCGTAGCCCTCAGCCTTTGCCTTGCGCAGAATTGGCGCCTCATAGCTCGGGTCAGAAAACCGCCCCGGATCCAGCGTCGCACGGTACGGGTTTCGCATATTCAGATAGGCCTGTTTGACTTCCCCGCCGCCACGCTCCTCCATCATGGACTCTGCGTAATCCTCCGACTCAGAGAACCAGTACGCTCCATTTTGTGACGCAAACGTGTTAAAATTCTGATTTGTCCCATGGTACACAATCTTCGGGCTCCCGTCCTCATTGACCACTTGGCTTTGTGGATTTGGACGAAAACTCTCGTCCCGGCTCTTGACAGCAGCAAAAAGATCTGCTACAGTGTGTACATCAGCAGTCTCGAATGAAGCTAGGGCGAGGCCCGAACTTTCGGTGTTATTATCACCCGTCAGGCTGCTGATTTCTATATTTTGCAGCTGATAAGCCCGTTTAGCCGTTCCGCGCTGATTTGGGTCGTACATTTCTTCAACATAAAGCTTGATAAGATTCGGCCCGCTTCCATTATCTGCAACAGCGTACAGGCTGTGCATCATCAAAGAATTTGCCGATTTCTCTTTTCCTAAGTCCATGGCAAAGCTATCCAGCAGGATGGCTTTTTTTACTATGTCATTGATGTACGGCAAGTAAGATTGCGCTGACCGGTTTTTCTTTGCGGAGTGATTTATTGTTTCGTTAAACACTTTTCCCGACACTTGAATATTCCAGCCGGTATCTTCATTGTTACAGGTTCCCCTGGAGTCGCCCCGCTGATTCGCTACCCGCACAGCCGTCTGATCATTTCCCCGCCAATCTCCAAACCACGTCCGGAAGAAAGGCGATTTGGCTCCGATATCTCTCCAATACATCCTGGCGAAGCGTTCCGTAGCCCTTTTGTCGGCCTGAGAAAACTGGTTCACACTCATTCGGCCAATACTCTGTATTGCTTTTATATCAGCCTTGCCGATTTGTTCCACTTCTCCCTGA
>CAZFXB010000370.1:0-1171 GCA_964522835.1 uncultured Oscillospiraceae bacterium | reverse complement strand
CAACGTTTTTCAGACTTATGGAGGAATATAGAGATTATGATAAAAGTGCTTTTTTGCTGCCACGGCAATATCTGTCGCAGTCCGATGGCGGAATATGTGATGAAGGATCTTGTGGCAAAGGCAGGTCTTGAAAGAGAGTTCGTGATCGCTTCGGCGGCGACCAGCACTGAGGAGCTGGGGAACCCGGTCTACCCACCGGCACGGCGCAAGCTGGCGGAGCATGGCATTGGGTGTGCGGGGCACGCTGCCCGCCAGATGACCCGGAGGGATTACGAGACCTATGATCTGCTGGTGGCGATGGATCACAACAATCTGCGCAATATGCAGCGCTTTGTGGGCAATGACCCGCAGCACAAGGTATCGCTGCTCATGGATCATACCCACCGCCCGGGCGATGTGGCAGATCCGTGGTATACCGGAGATTTTGAGGCGACATGGCAGGATGTTCTGGAGGGCTGCACCGCCTTGCTGGAGCAGCTGAACCCGAACATCTGAAAAGCAAAAAGAGACCCCTGCTCTGCACAGCAAGCGCAAAGCAGGGGCGTTTTGTTTGGGTGGAACTCAGAGCTTGCGGTAGCCCACCGGCTCGTCTGGCGCAGCGCGGCGTTCCATTAAAAAGGTGTCCAGCCACTGTCCGTGACAGTCGCGGGCGATGCGCTCCCGCCGCCCGACCAGCCGGAACCCACATTTGGTGTGCAAAGCGCGGCTGGCGGCGTTGTCCTGCAAAACGGTGGATTGCAGCGTCCAGTAACCGGAACGCTCGGCTTCAGCGCACAGGGCGGTCAGCAGGCGGGAGCCAAGCCCCTGCCCGCGGAACTGCTCCCCGATGTAGATGCTGACCTCTGCCACGCCACGGTAGCACCAGCGAGGGTCGATCCGATGCAAGGCGGTCCAGCCTGCAAGCTGACCGTCTGAAAGGATCACAAGGCGGCATTCCTTTGTGTGGGAAGCGTCCCATGCGGAATACGGCGGGCATTCGGTCTGAAAGGTGGCACACTCGGTTGCGATGCCCTCGGCATAGATGCGGGACACTGCGTTCCAATCTTCCGGCTCCATCGTCCGGATCACGATTTCATTCATACGTTTCCATCCCCGATCATGCCGGGCGCGCCGCCCGGCAGACTTGATCCAACAGTGATCCTATTCAGTATAACAGAATTTGCAGAAGGCT
>CAZFXB010000369.1:0-1171 GCA_964522835.1 uncultured Oscillospiraceae bacterium | reverse complement strand
ATAAGGAGTCAGGACAATGAAACAGCAGCTTGAAATCATTGAGCAGAAGGCCCTTCAGGCGTTCAAGGATGCCAGGGAGTCCTCTGAGCTGGAAGCCCTCCGGGTAAAATTCCTGGGTAAAAAGGGCGAGCTTACCGCCGTTCTTAAAATGATGGGCAAGCTTTCCCCCGAGGAGCGGCCTGTTATGGGCCAGCTGGCAAACCAGGTACGTGCCAAGCTGGAGGAAACTCTGGAGGAAAAGAAGACCGCCCTTGCCGCCGCCGCACTGGATGCAAAGCTCCAGGCCGAGGCACTGGATGTAACCATGCCCCCCAAGGATGTGGCTCTGGGTCATAAGCACCCCATGAGCATCGTGCTGGACGAAATGAAGGAGATCTTCATCGGTATGGGCTTTGATGTGGTAGACGGCCCCGAAGTGGAGCTGGAAAGCTATAACTTCACAAAACTGAACACCCCCGCCGGACATCCCGCCCGGGATCGTCAGGACACCTTCTACACCACCGAGGACGACACCGTGCTGCTCCGCACCCAAACCTCTCCCATGCAGATCCGTGTGATGGAGACCCGCAAGCCTCCCATCCGCATCATCTCCCCCGGTCGTGTATACCGGAAAGACGAAGTGGATGCCACCCACAGCCCCATGTTCCATCAGATGGAAGGTCTGGTCATTGACAAGGGCATCACCATGGCCGACCTGAAGGGCAGCCTGATCCAGATGGGCAAGCTGCTCTACGGCGAGGACTGCGTCACCCGGTTCCGCCCCCACCATTTCCCCTTCACCGAGCCCTCCTGTGAAATGGATGTACAGTGCTTCAAGTGCAAGGGCACCGGTGAAGTGGATGGCCACACCTGCCCCACCTGCCACGGCGAAGGCTGGATCGAGCTGCTGGGTGCCGGTATGGTACACCCCTGGGTTCTGGAAGGCTGCGGCATCGACCCCAACGAATACTCCGGCTTTGCCTTTGGCTGCGGCGTGGAGCGTATGACCATGAACCGTTTCGCCATCAACGACCTGCGTCTGATTTTCGACAACGACGTGCGGTTCCTGGAGCAGTTCTGAGAAAGGAGTGAATCGGAATGAATATTTCAAGAAAATGGCTCAATGACTATGTAAATATTACCGCCACAGACCACGAATTTGATGCCGCCATGACCATGTCCGGCACCAAGG
>CAZFXB010000368.1:0-1173 GCA_964522835.1 uncultured Oscillospiraceae bacterium | reverse complement strand
CATTATTTCTATTACAACAGTAATGGTCAACGCATTGGCGAAAGAGTCGCAGAATTATTTTAGTGAGGGTTGCACACATGAGTATGTTTGTATTTGGCGATATTGTGCTATGCCAACGCCCCAAGAATATCGAACAGATTGCCACAGAAATCAGCATGAAGGCTCTTTCTTGCGGAATTTATACAAAATTTGGCGGCAATGTGTCTAATCAGTATATACGTGTAGCAGACAAGGATGAGTTCTCTCTGGCATTTGAAATCACGGACTCCATTGTTGATAATACTGCAACATTATTATTTGCACCCCAATGTACAGAAATCTACACGGATAGAGAACGTCTCCCAAATCGCCCTTTGGCTGATAGAACACGTTTAATTACTTCTCTGTTAGATTACATTGTGACAAAATCGGATGTATGCAAGGTAATACTGAATATTGGTGTATCTACGCTGCTTGATATTTCCGAAAACACAAGCACTATTATGACGAAGGATTTACTATTTTTCTTCAGTCAGTTGTATTTGGAGGAAGATATACGTGCAAGTGTCCATATTGTAAAGTAATTTTGTAGATGTTTCTTTTTCGGATATGGATGCTTATCTGAAAGAGCAGCAACGGCTGAACGCATTTACGCAGGGGATCAACGGGAATTGCATTGAGTTATACTCCACATATACCCATGTTGGATCAATGTCGTCGTTCTCCACGAACAATCCTACACCATGCCATGTTCCAAAATCGTGTAGTGGTAGCAAGAATAGTCACTCTACTTATACAGGATTTACCCCGGCGCTATACCTATGACAGTCTGGGCAACATCAGCAAGGTTACTGGAACCAACAATACCGCCCAGAATGCCTCTTACACCTACGACCAGCAAGGCCAGCTGACCAAGGAAGTTAACACCAAGGGTACATATAACTACACATATGACACCTACGGCAACATTCGCCGTGTTTCCGGCAAGGAAACCCATACCTATACCTATGGCAACAGCGAGTGGCTTGACCTGCTGACAGCATACGACGACCATTCCATCAGCTATGATGCCATCGGCAACCCCACCAACTGGTACAATACCAAGGCATGGAACTTCACGTGGCAGAACGGCAGACAGCTGGCTACCGCAAAATCCGGCAGCACCACCATTTCCTACACCTACGATGTGGCGGG
>CAZFXB010000367.1:0-1174 GCA_964522835.1 uncultured Oscillospiraceae bacterium | reverse complement strand
CCGACAAAGCTGGAACCACCATATATAAGACAGGTCTTATGGATGACCCCGGAATGACGGAAAGACTTTATGAGTCGGGTGCAACCTTTACCCGTGAGATAATCGAGGAAACCTCTCCGATTCTCAGCTTCCTTCTGTCGTGGGTAGTACCCGTGCTTATTTTCTGGGGACTCGGACAGCTCCTTACCAAGAAAATGATGAAGAACGTCGGCGGTCAGAACTCCATGATGTTCAATATGGGTAAAAGCAACGCAAAAATCTACGTAAAATCCTCAAACGGAATCAAATTCGCTGACGTCGCGGGCGAGGATGAAGCTAAGGAAAATCTTACAGAAATTGTAGAATACCTCCATGACCCGAAGAAATACGAGGAGATAGGTGCATCCATGCCTAAGGGTATTCTTCTCGTAGGCCCTCCCGGAACAGGTAAAACAATGCTTGCAAAGGCGGTCGCAGGTGAAGCAAATGTGCCGTTCTTCTCTATGTCAGGCTCGGAGTTCGTTGAAATGTTTGTCGGTATGGGTGCGTCTAAGGTGCGTGACCTTTTCAAGCAGGCAAAAGAAAAAGCTCCTTGTATCGTCTTCATAGATGAAATTGATGCCATCGGCGGTAAAAGAGACGGTAGAATAGGCGGCAATGATGAGCGTGAACAGACACTTAACCAGCTCCTTACCGAAATGGACGGCTTTGAGGGAAATACAGGCGTTATAATCCTTGCGGCTACAAACCGTCCCGAAAGCCTTGACCCAGCACTTACCAGACCCGGCAGATTCGACCGCAGAGTTCCGGTTGAGCTTCCCGACCTCAAGGGCAGAGAAGAGATACTCCGTGTTCACGCAAAGAAAGTCAAGCTCGAAAGCGGAATCGACTTTACTCATATCGCAAGAATGGCATCTGGTGCATCAGGTGCGGAGCTTGCCAATATCGTAAACGAAGCTGCACTCAGAGCAATACGAGACGGAAGAAACAAAGTATCTCAGGCTGACCTTGAAGAAAGCATAGAGGTCGTAATTGCGGGATATCAGAAGAAGAATGCAATTCTCACCGACAACGAAAAGAAGATAGTATCATATCATGAGATAGGACATGCACTTGTAGCGGCAATGCAGACAAATTCTGCTCCCGTACAGAAGATAACGATAGTTCCCAGAACATCGGGTGCTCTCGGATACAC
>CAZFXB010000366.1:0-1195 GCA_964522835.1 uncultured Oscillospiraceae bacterium | reverse complement strand
GGCATGCGAAGCATGACGGAGAGGTCACAATTGCTAATTGCACATTGCTAATTGCCAATTTTTCTCAAGTTGGCACAAAATGTACCTGTCCCCTGTTACACCTTTACACCTTAAATATTGTTGTGCTTTCAAATTTCTCTCCTGCTTTAAATGTGCATTGAGGGAATTCAGGGTGGTTAGGTGTGTCAGGATAATATTGTGTTTCAAGGCAGAAACCGTAGTGCTGCTTAAGAACTATGCCGTCTTTGCCGATTTCACTGCCGTCAATAAAATTGCCTGTGTAAAGCTGAACACCGGGAAGGTCACTCATAACCTCTAATTTTCTGCCGCTTTTCTCGTCTCTTACCTTTGCCACAAGGCGAAGCTTGCCAATTTCACCGTTAACGCAGAAATTATGGTCATAGCCTCGGCACATAATTAACTGTTCGTCATCGTTTTTAATATCTCTGCCAATTTTCTTGCCTTCAGTGAAGTCAAAAGCAGTACCCTTAACGCTTCTTATTTCACCTGTAGGTATGCTATCCTCATCAGTAGGTGTAAAATAATCGCAATTAAGCATAAGCTCATGGTCGAGTATATCACCGGCGGCAGGAGTACCAAGATTAAAATAGGCATGGTTTGTCAGATTTATAATAGTATCCTTATCAGACACTGCTTTATAATTTATTTCAAGCTCATTTCTGTCTGTCAAGCGATAAACTACAGTGACATCTACATTGCCGGGGAAGCCCTCTTTTCCGTCGGGACTGTGGTATGAAAACTCAACGGCATCGTCATCTATAATAATTGCCTTCCACACAGCTGAAGAATATTCTGCTCCACCATGAAGACAGGTCTTGCCTTTTTCGTTTTTAGTTACATCATATTGTGTACCACCGACCTTGAACTTGCCGGAACAAAGTCTGTTCGCATATTGACCTATAACCTGACCTGTGAAGGTACCGCTTGTTATATGATTGTCAATAGTGTCAAAGCCCATTATAATATCGCCCATAACTCCGTTTTTGTCCGGACAAACAAAAGAGTTGAGTGTTGCTCCCTTGGTTATAATACCGGCGCTGATTTCATTGTTATTTGTGATTGTAAAAAGATGTACCTCAGTGCCGTCAGGCATAAAGGCATAATGTGTTTTTGTTACGCTCATTGTCTTATCCTTTCTTCGACTATGCGAATTTCTTTCGATTTATTGTAGCAT
>CAZFXB010000365.1:0-1198 GCA_964522835.1 uncultured Oscillospiraceae bacterium | reverse complement strand
CAGCCATGCCATCAAGTCCTCAAACACCTCGTCCTTGTTGGTCTCATTGTGCATTTCGTGGCGGCCGCCGGGGTAAAGCTTCAGCTGGAGGTCGAGGATTCCGGCGGTTTTCAGCATTTGGTATACCGTCTGAACACCCTTACCGTAGGCGCCAACAGGATCTTTGTCTCCGGAGTAAATGTAAATGGGCATATCCTTATTTATGCCATTGGCCCAGGACTTTTTATTTACGTGAATATAAGCCGTCAGCATGTCCCGGTAGGCAGACACGGTGAAGGAAAAACTGCATTTTGGATCAGCTGCGTACTTTTCCCAGACAGAGGGATCCCGGCTGAGCCAGGCATTTCCGGAGCCTTCGGATTCGATGCCCTTGCAGTAGGAGCCCATGCTCACATCCACCATGAATTTTGAGATATATTTCGGGCCACGGAGCTTGCTGAGCAGGGCTGATATGACTTTTCCCACTGGCATCAGGGGACTGGGGCCGCCGGTACCGCTGAGAATCAAACCGTCAATGGCTTCGGGATGGAGCTCTGCGAACCAGCGGGCGTAGAAGCTGCCCATGCTGTGTCCCAGCAAAAAGCAGGGGATTCCGGGAAATTTTTCGTGGCCCAACTGATTCATGGTATAGAGGTCGTCCAGCACGTACTTGTAGCCGTTCTTTTCGGCCATAAATCCGTAGCTGCCGGGGCTGGTATCTCCGTGGCCCAGGTGATCGTTGCCGAAAATGGCGTAGCCCGCCCCGGCGAGCACCTGGAACATGGGTTCGTATCGGCAGATATATTCGCACATGCCGTGGCTCAGCTGAATGGCCGCCTTGGGGTGGCCATTGGCGGGGGTATAATAAAATGCGGCCACGTTTGAGACGCCGTCTGCCGACAAAAATTGACCGATTTCCTTCACAAAATTGGACATGGGAATTCCTCCTTTTCCCACAGTATACTCCTCTGGGCCCCAAAGCACAACCCCTGGGGCGAATTTTTGGACAAAAAGCCCCGTAATTCGGCCTGCATGTTCTGTTTTTTAGCCCAACTCCGCCGGATAATCCACACATTATGTGAAATCTGAAAGAAATTCATCAAGCCCCCTTGACAAATCCATTCCCGTGGGGTATAATAATGGCACACTTCAGGTGTACCAATTCAATATCGCGGGGTGGAGCAGTTCGGTAGCTCGTCGGGCTCATAACCCGAAGGTC
>CAZFXB010000364.1:0-1198 GCA_964522835.1 uncultured Oscillospiraceae bacterium | reverse complement strand
GTTCATGATTATATCGTATCCCAGGGAGCGACTCCGTCGTTCCTTGGGTACGGTGGATTCCCTGCCAGCGCCTGCATTTCCGTCAATGATGTGGTGATCCACGGCATTCCCGGTAAGCAGGTCATCCAGGAAGGCGATATCGTCTCCGTGGATGTGGGAGCCTACTATAAGGGCTTTCATGGCGACTGCGCTGCCACATATATTTGCGGCGAGACGGATGAGGAGTCCAAACGCCTGGTGGAGGTTACCCGTCAGAGCTTTTTTGAGGGTCTTAAATTCTGCAAGAGAGGTTTTCGGGTTTCTGATATCTCCCATGCAGTTCAGACCTATGTAGAAGATCACGGGTTTTCTGTGGTTCGCAAGTATGTTGGCCACGGTGTTGGCGAAAACTTGCACGAAGAACCTGAGGTGCCCAACTACGGCCGTCCCGGACGGGGCCCCAGACTGATTCCCGGTATGACCATTGCCATAGAGCCCATGGTAAACATCGGCTCCTATGATGTGTATGTGATGCCGGATCGCTGGACCGTTAAGACTGTGGACGGAACACGTGCAGCACATTATGAAAATACCGTGCTCATTACGGACGGCGAGCCGGAAATCCTCACCGTCTCCGGGGAGCTGGGCAATGAATATTGCTAAAGGAGACTTAATTGTTTCGCTGGCAGGCCGAGACAAGGATCAGCTTATGTTTGTTCTTGAACAGGACGGAACATATGCCCTTCTTGTGAACGGTAAGTCCAGAAGGCTTGAAAATCCCAAACGGAAGAAGCTGAAACATCTCCGTTTTGCTGCTCGGATTGATTCCAATGTCGCTATGAAGATTCGTTCCGGCGACACAGTACTCAACAGCGAGTTACGCAGGGATTTGGCCATTTATGGTCAAAATTTAACAGTCAGAACCAAGGAGGATGAATAATCTTGGCAAAAGACGACGTAATTGAGCTTGAGGGCATCGTAGTCGATGCACTGCCGAATGCCATGTTCTCCGTCGATATCGGCAAGGGACACACCATTCTGGCACATATTTCCGGCAAGCTCCGGATGAACTATATTAAGATTCTTCCGGGCGATAAGGTCACCGTTCAGATGTCTCCCTATGACCTGACCCGTGGCCGGATCACCTGGAGAAGCAAGTGAGAGACAACACGTTCTCAATATGGAGGTTAACAGTATGAAAGTAAGACCGTCCGTAAAG
>CAZFXB010000363.1:0-1198 GCA_964522835.1 uncultured Oscillospiraceae bacterium | reverse complement strand
GCTACGAGAAGTGCCCCCGTTACGAGCGTGCTTATGCTTCCCCCCGTGCTATGCTCGCCAAGTTCGACGCAGCTGTAGCCGCAAAGAAGTAATTATTTTCATAAACTTTCTCCCGAACGCTCCCTTCCTGCGGGAAGGGAGCACACGGAGTTGTTTTTAGATCCCCTTCGGCTCAGGCCGAAACGAAATTTTATTGGAGGTATGATCCCAATGGCTATCGGTACTTATGAACAGTACAAGGCAAGACTGCTGGCTATGAAGCCCAACGTCTACCTGAACGGCAAGAAGATTGACCGTTCCAACGGCAAGGAAGGTGCAGAGCGTGATCTGGCTGACTGGATCGTTGGCGGCACCTATGTTATGAAGCAGTGCTACGACACCGCTAACGACCCTGATTATGCAGATGTCTGCGTAGTTAAGGAAGCTGACGGCTCTGTCCACAACCGCTGCACCCACATCAACCAGTCTGTAGAGGACCTGCTGAAGAAGCAGCTCATGACCCGGCTCATCTGCCACCGTGTAGGCGGCTGTATGCAGCGCTGCATGGGCACCGACGCTCTGAACGCTCTGTTCTCCGTCACCTATGACTGCGACGAGGCATGTGGTACTGAGTATCATGCAAGACTGCAGAAGTACATCAAGTACTGCCAGGAGAATGACCTTGTCTGTAACTGCGCACAGACCGACGTTAAGGGTTCCCGTAACCCCAAGTACAAGAGAGCTCATATGCAGCCCGACCCCGACCAGTTCGTCCACGTAGTTGCTACCGACGTTGACGGCGTTGACATCGACGGCACCCCCACCAAGGGCATCATTGTCCGTGGCGCCAAGATCTGTAACTCCAACGCTCCCTACGTTGATGAGATCATCGTGAACCCCACCAAGTTCATGGACTCCGAGGACGCTGAGTACGCTGTTGCTTTCGCTCTGCCCGCTGACTGGGAAGGCGTTAAGCTGATGGCTCTGCCTGGCCAGCATCACAAGAGAACCCGTCTGGAAGCTCCCTTCGCTCAGATCGGCGACGTAGAGTCCCTGACCATCTTCGACGATGTATTCGTTCCCAACTCCCGTGTCTTCATGAACGGCCTGGAGAACGAGGGTGTCTGCCGCTATGCTGGCTACCTGGCTCTCATGTTCGCTCACTACCACAGACATTCCTACACCGGCTGTAAGACTGCCGTTTCCGAGGTTATTGCTT
>CAZFXB010000362.1:0-1200 GCA_964522835.1 uncultured Oscillospiraceae bacterium | reverse complement strand
GGGTGAGAACGCTCTGACTTATGTTCAGAACGGTATTCTGGCATCTCTGCTGTTATCTTCCGGCGCAGCTGACTATGTAGTTACCGGATGCGGTACTGGTCAGGGTGCTATGATCGCTTGCAACAGCTTCCCGAACGTTGTTTGCGGACATGTTGCAAATCCGTCTGACGCTTATCTGTTTGCACAGGTAAACGACGGAAACTGTGTTGCTATGCCATTTGCTCAGAACTATGGCTGGGGCGGCGAGCTGAACTTGCGTTACAGCTTTGAGAAACTGTTTGGTTTCGGAAGCGGCAACGGATATCCGCCGGAGCGTGTTGAGCCAGAGCAGAGAAACAAAAAAATTCTTGATGGCGTAAGAGCACACAACATTAAAGATATCATCACCTGCTGCAAGGGTCTGGATCAGGATCTGGTAAAAGGTGCAGTAGCTGGCGAGAAGTTCAAAGAACTGTTCTTTGCAAACTGCAAGGATGATGAGATCCGCGCATATGTAGAGACATTGCTGTAATAAGATTGCTTGGTTTTGCAGAAAAGTGGGGTCATAAGCCCCACTTTTTTTAGTGGTGCGTTCAGGCGGTCTTTGGCTTTGTACTTGAAAAAAGATATGTTTCGCAGTAAAATGATGCTAAATATATTTCAGGAGGAAATTCATGAACTGGAAAAATGCCGGTCGCCATTTTATGACGATTACAGAACATAAAATGCTGGTCATGTGGAATTGTTTTCGGGTTGGTCTGTACAAACAGGGATTGCTTCACGATTTGTCCAAATACAGTCCGACGGAGTTTATGACCGGTATCCAATATTATCGGGGAACACGCAGTCCTAATGCAGCAGAACGTGAAGATAAAGGATATTCTCAGGCATGGCTGCATCACAAAGGACGCAATAAACATCATTTCGAATACTGGATTGATTTTTCAAAAGCAAATGGCGGACTGGCAGGATGTAAGATGCCGGTCAATTATCTGGCTGAGATGGTGATGGATCGAATTGCAGCATCGAAGGTATATCAGGGCAAGAATTATACCAATGCTTCTGCTTGGGAGTATTATCTTCATGAACGTCCGTTTTTGGGAAATTCCATGCATCCGGAGACAAAAGCGATGCTGGAGAAGATTTTGCTGATGCTGAAAGAAAAAGGAGAACGGGTAACCTTTTCTTATATAAAATATTTGCTGAAAAACGGTACTTATT
>CAZFXB010000361.1:0-1202 GCA_964522835.1 uncultured Oscillospiraceae bacterium | reverse complement strand
GACCTACAAGGATTCTACTCAAAAGATCGATGATTGCAAAAAACTTGCGGAAACAGAAAGACGAGAGGGCATTTATCAAAAAGCAACTCAGCTTTTGAACGCAGGTCAGTTTGATGAAGCCGCCCGTCTATTCGGAACGATTGAAGATTATAAAGACGCAAAAGGAAAAATTAAACTCTGCGGAGAAAAAAAAGAAAACGCACGTAAAGATGCGATTTATTCTCAAGCAATGAATCGTGTTTGTCCTCAAGATGCAAACGACGTTGCAATTAAAAAGAGTATTGAGGAACTTCATACCATTAGCGGATACAGAGATGCTGACAATCAGATCAGAGCATTAAATGTCCGTCTCGAAAAATGGTACGAGGATAAGAAAAAGGCTGAAGAAACGGCAAGAATAAAAGCGGAGGAAGACCGTAGAACGCGTGAGCGCGAAGCAGAACTCCGCCGAATCAGGGCAGAAAAGAGAAAGAAAACCGTTAAGAAAGTAGTAAAAATCGGCCTTCCGAGCGTTGTTGCTTTAGCAACCCTCTTGATTTTGCTCTTTACATTGGTTATTCCGCTTATTCGCTACAACAAAGCCGATGAGCTGTTCAATGCAGGCAAATATGATGAAGCTATGGAAATCTATCAGGATATCGGTGGCTTCTCTGACAGCGAACAGCGTATCACCGTACTGACAGGTATTGAAAAGATTGACGATGCCGACTTTGAAGAAGGCATCGAAAAAATCCTCTCTGCAGGCGTACCTGTTAAGCTCACCTATGGTATGGGTGGCGGTGACTTCTCCGGTACAACATATTTGAGCGCACCTCAAAAGGAAAACAATAGTGGCATTACGCTTTTGAGCGCATCCACAACATCCAATGTGACTCCTCTTGCAGCAACTACTACTGCAAGCGTTCCTGAAACTGTAGAATACACCTACAATTCTTCTGCTGATTTTAGCGGCATCCAAACGCCCGGCAGAAGCGGTTATCGTTTTGTAGAATGGGAACTCGAAGTGTACAACTATCAGATTGGTGGCGCTTTCGAGATGAAGCTCAATGCGGTATGGAGCGAGAAAGAATATACCATCGAATATGAACTCAACGACGGTAAGGTTGCTACCAAGAATCCTGTGGAATACGGAATCGAGGATGACAGCTTTACTCTCGTTAACCCCACCAAGACAGGTTATACCTTTATCGGTTGGACAGGAA
>CAZFXB010000360.1:0-1218 GCA_964522835.1 uncultured Oscillospiraceae bacterium | reverse complement strand
ACCCTGAAGTACCAGGGCAAGGAGAAGGTCATCACTGGTCTTCGCCGTGTGTCCAAGCCCGGCCTGCGTATGTATGTCGGTGCTGACGATCTTCCCAAGGTTCTCCGTGGCCTGGGTATCGCAATCGTATCCACTTCCAAGGGCGTCATGACCGACAAGCAGGCTCGCAAAGAGCACGTTGGCGGCGAAGTCCTCGCGTATGTATGGTAAAGGAGGAGGAACATTATGTCTCGTATCGGCAGAATGCCTATCAATGTACCTGCAGGCGTTGAGGTCACCATCGGCGAAGGTAATGTAGTTACTGTTAAGGGTCCCAAGGGCGAGCTCACCAAGTCCCTGCACCCCAACATGATCATCACCAAGGAAGAGAATGTTGTGACTGTTGCTCGTCCCAACGACGAGAAGCTGAACCGCAGCGTTCACGGCCTGACCCGTACCCTGCTCAACAACATGGTCGTCGGTGTTACCGAGGGCTACAAGAAGGAGCTGGAAGTCAACGGTGTTGGCTACAGAGTCGAGAAGAAGGGCGCTCAGCTCGTTATGAAGCTCGGCTTCTCCCATGATGTTATCGTGGAGGAGATCCCCGGTATCACCATCGAGGTTCCTGAGAAGTCCACCAATAAAATCATCATCCACGGTATTGACAAGCAGATGGTTGGTCAGTTTGCCGCTGAGGTGAGAGGTAAGAGACCCCCCGAACCCTACAAGGGCA
This sequence comes from uncultured Oscillospiraceae bacterium, assembly GCA_964522835.1. Taxonomy (GTDB): domain Bacteria; phylum Bacillota; class Clostridia; order Oscillospirales; family Oscillospiraceae; genus HGM13006. Next base: position 506 of record CAZFXB010000360.1, on the reverse strand, counting down.
AGGGTATCAAATACGCCAATGAGGTCATCCGCCGTAAGGAAGGCAAGACCGGCGGTAAGAAGTAATAGGAGGTGTGCCTAAATGATTAAAAGACCTAATACCAATGCGCAGCGTTTGAAGCGCCATAAGAGAGTCCGTGGCAAGATCTCCGGCACCCCCGAGAGACCTCGCCTGAATGTGTTCCGCAGCAATGCGAACATCTATGCACAGATCATCGACGATGTGAACGGAGTTACTCTGTGCTCCGCTTCCACCCTGGACAAGTCCATCGAAGGCCCCACCGGCAACAAGGAAGCCGCCCGTAAGGTTGGCGCTCTGGTTGCTGAGCGTGCCAAGGAGAAGGGCATTTCCGTTGTCGTCTTCGACCGCGGCGGCTATGTTTACCATGGTCGTGTTCAGGAACTGGCTGAAGGCGCCCGTGAAGGCGGCCTGGAATTTTAAGGTAAGGAGGACAATCTAATGGCTTACAATAGAGGTGCAAAAGAAGAAGCTGCACAGGAGTATAT
>CAZFXB010000359.1:0-1243 GCA_964522835.1 uncultured Oscillospiraceae bacterium | reverse complement strand
GTCCGGGCTGTCGCCAGCCGAAACGATGCGGGAACGGGAACTGTATGTATAAGTAAAAGTGAAGAAGTACGCCCTCAGTCACCTGCGGTGACAGCTCCCCTCATGGAGGGAGCCTTTTGGCAAAGCGATGACGCTTATCTCCACACTTTTTGGCTCTCCCTTTGGGAGAGCTGGCGAGCAAGCCGACCTTGATCCACGACCTCGCCCTCTCCGTCTGCTAATGCAGACACCTCCCCAAAAGGGGGAAGCAAGGGCAAAGAGGGCAACTTTTCTGAATCACTGAAAGCCTCCCTCCTTGAGGGAGCTGGTGAGCGAAGCGAGGCTGAGAGAGCTCACTCTGCCTTTTTCCGGACCAGCAAAAACAGGGTCAGTACAGCGGTCAGGGCTTCCGCTGCGGGGAAGGCTGCCCACACGCCGTTGATGCCGAACAGAGCGCTCAGCACCAGCGAACAGACCACGATCGCCGCCATGCCGCGGCACACCGAAGTGACCGAAGCCTCCACCGGGCGGTTGACTGCACTCAGGTAGCCTGCCGCCACGATGTTGAACCCGGCAAACAGATACCCGATAAAGTAGATGCGCATGCCGGTGTGGGCGAACTGCGCCATCGCAGCAGAGTTCTCACTGTTGAACCAGCTCACAAGGGGGTCGGTCGCGCCGAACACCACCGCGTACAGCCCGGCGGCAAGCACCAGCGCGGTGCAGCTGCCCAGAACCAGCAGCTTTTTAGCACCCTTGTGGTCGCTCTTGCCATAGCAGTGGCTCACGAGGGGCTGTGCACCCTGAGCCACACCGTTGAAGATGGCGGTTGCGACCAGTGCAAAGTTTGCCACCACGCCGTAGGCGGCAACTGCCACGTTGCCCGCCATGTTGACCAGCAGCAGGTTGAACACGGTGGTGGTCACGCCGGAGGACATCTCGCCCACAAAGCCGGAGATGCCCAGCTGACAGCTCTGCCCCAGCAGCTTTGCCGAGGGTGCACGGTGCACGAACTGTACGCTGTTCTCCTTTTTAAAGAAGTGACGACTGCAAATGGCGATGCTGATCAGGGGCGAGGCGGCAGTTGCCAGCGCCGCGCCGGGCAGCCCCAGCCCCATCGGGAACATGAACAGATAGTCGAATACCACATTGAACAGGCTGCCGCTCAGCGTGCCCAGCATGGCAAGGGAAGGGTCACCGTCATTGCGCACAAAGGCAGACACGATGTAGTTGCACATGAAAAAGGGCGTGAACAGCAAAAAGA
>CAZFXB010000358.1:0-1256 GCA_964522835.1 uncultured Oscillospiraceae bacterium | reverse complement strand
GTCGTTGACGGTGACGATGTGAACACCCTTACCGTTCAGGGCGTTCAGGTAGGCGGGGAGAATCTCCACCAGGGTTTTGCCTTCGCCGGTTTTCATTTCGGCAATGCGGCCCTGATGCAGAATAATGCCGCCAATGAGCTGCACCCGGTAGGGGCGCATACCCAGAACCCGATCCGCAGCCTCACGGATGGCGGCGAAGGCCTCGGGGAGAATGTCGTCCAGGCTGTCGCCCTGAGCAAGCCGCTCCTTCAGCCGGGAGGTTTCGGCCTTCAGCTCATCCTCGCTCATGGCCTTATAGCGGTCACCCATAGCCTCGATTTTATCCACCAGAGGGGTGATGGCCTTTACCTCACGCTGGGAGTGGGTGCCAAAAATCTTATTCATGGTACTGGAAAATAAGCCCATTATCTTAAAGTCCTTTCGTGGCAATATAATTTCATTTGGAAATGGTTACAAAAAGTCCATCCTAATTCCGTTATTATAACACAGAAGGGGGCATAAAAAAAGTGGAAAGCGAAAAAAGTTTCCCCATTCCAGTCCCGGAATGGGGAAACAGAGGGCTCAGTTCTTGTCTTTCTGCTGGGCATTGTGCAGAGCATTGAGAGATAACTCTCCGGCCAGCTTGAATAGTGCATCTGCCATAACATCCTCTGGCTTTCGGCCACCGGCACTTTGGACTACTTTATTATAAAGTGGACTAAAACTAGTCCCATTATAGCGGAATATAATATAAAAAGAACATTTAATACTATTTGATATTTTTGGTAGGGTCGATTATCAATCGCCCGCCGGTACGAGGTGGGGGTTAATGACCGTGTACCAAGGGTATTACGGATTGCCACCGTAGTAGACTCGGTCACTGGTCCGCAATGACGTGGAGGAAATCAAAGACTGCGTACAGACCACCAAATTCGCACCCGCTAGGGGTTTCTCCTTGAGGAGAAGCTGTCAGCGGTAGCTGACTGATGAGGTGTCCTGCTTCCATTACTGCAACATTTTTCTTGGTTTATAGCCTGTTCTACACCTCATCCGGCGGCTTTGCCGCCACCTTCTCCTCAAGGAGAAGGCTTTGGTGCTCCCGCACCGGTGCAGAACAGGACGGATTTTGCTTTTGAAACTGCCTACAAGCGGCGGCTTGAGGGCAAGCCGCCCTACAGTTCTCAGGAGACTTCGGATTTAGTGTAGGGCCGGTTGCGCCACGGGCATTCCCTTCGGTCACCCTCAACCGGCCGGCAAAAGCGGGTTGTAATGATATA
>CAZFXB010000357.1:0-1268 GCA_964522835.1 uncultured Oscillospiraceae bacterium | reverse complement strand
GCCGGGGCACGCTGGAGCAGGCCTTTGAGGGCATTGTAAACAACCTGTCCCGGCGATACCGGGAAACCCAGTCCGATGCCATGCGTCGGGAGCTGGAGGAGTGTATGAGCGACCACCCCTGTCCCGACTGTCACGGGGATCGGCTCAGCCCCATTGTGCTGGCGGTCACCGTCGGCGGCCTCAACATCATGGATTTCTGCAAGCTTTCCGTCACAGAGGAATTGCAGTTTCTGGAGAATCTGGAGCTTCAGGGGTCAGAAAAGGTCATTGCAGATCAGATTCTGCGGGAGATCATCTCCCGGCTTAACTTCCTCCGCAGCGTGGGTCTGGAGTACCTGACCCTGAGCCGAACTGCCGGAACCCTGTCCGGCGGCGAAAGTCAGCGGATCCGGCTGGCCACCCAGATCGGCTCCTCTCTCATGGGGGTGCTGTATATTCTGGACGAGCCCTCCATCGGCCTTCACCAGCGGGACAACAGCAAGCTTCTAAACACCCTCCGTGAAATGGTGAACCTGGGCAACACCCTGATCGTGGTGGAGCATGACGAGGACACCATGCGTGAGGCCGACTACATTGTGGACGTGGGCCCCGGGGCCGGTGTCAACGGCGGTCAGATCGTGGCATCGGGCACACTGCAGGATATCATAGACTGCAAGGAATCCGTCACTGGGCAGTATCTCTCCGGCGTGAAAAAGGTGCCCATTCCTGCAAAACGGCGGCCCGGAAACGGAAAAAGCCTAAAATTCTTCGGTTGTCAGGAAAACAACCTGAAGAATATTGATGTCACCATCCCCCTGGGCACCCTGACCGTGGTCACCGGTGTCAGCGGCTCGGGAAAATCCTCGCTGGTCAACGAGATCATCTATAAAAAGCTGGCGGCAGAGCTGAACCGGAGCCGCACCAAGTGCGGCCAGCACCGGGGCAGCGAAGGCATAAAACTGCTGGACAAGGTCATCGGCATTGACCAGAGCCCCATCGGCAGAACCCCCCGCTCCAATCCTGCCACCTATACGGGGCTCTTTGGGGACATCCGGGATCTGTTCGCCTCCACCGCCGAGGCCAAAGCCAAGGGCTACGGCCCGGGGCGGTTCTCCTTCAATGTGAAGGGCGGTCGGTGCGAAGCCTGCCAGGGCGATGGCCTGGTGAAAATCGAAATGCACTTTCTGCCGGACATTTACGTGCCCTGCGATGTGTGCAAGGGCAAGCGTTACAATCGTGAGACTTTGGATGTGACCTACAATGGCAAATCCATTGCAGATGTGCTGGAT
>CAZFXB010000356.1:0-1278 GCA_964522835.1 uncultured Oscillospiraceae bacterium | reverse complement strand
TCAAAGACCTTGCGAACCAGCTACTCTCTGGTTCGCAAGGTCTTTGATGTAGAGAACGCCGATCTGAACAAATACTATGATGAGCTGGGCATGACCCTGGGCGAAGCTCTGCTGACCCCCACCAAGATCTATGTAAAGCCCGTCCTTGCTGCCATTGATGCTGCCCAGGTTCACGGTGTCAGCCATATCACCGGCGGTGGCTTCTATGAAAATATTCCCCGTTGTATCCCGGAGGGCCTCTGTGCGAAAATTGACAAGGCCTCTATCCGTGTGCTGCCCATTTTTGAGCTGCTGCAGCGGGTAGGCAATATCCCTGAGCGAGATATGTACAACACCTATAACATGGGTGTCGGTATGACCCTGATCGTCTCCCCGGATACGGTGGACGCTGCCATGGCGGCCCTCAAGTCTGAGGGCGTTGATGCCTATGTCATCGGCCAGATCATTTCCGGAGACCAGCAGGTAATCCTGGACTGACGTGAAATGATGTAAATTCCTCCGCAAATGCCTTATTTGTCTGCGGGGGGATTTACTGCATTATTCAGGCACTCCCCTGTGCCGCCCAAACAAACAAAAAATACCCGGGAGGTTCACCCATGGTACTAAGAATTTATGTAGAAAAAAAGGAAGCCCTTCGCCAGGAGGCATCCGGACTGCTCACTGAGCTCCAGAACCTTTTAGGCATCAGCTCCCTCACCGGCCTTCGGCTCATCAATCGCTATGACGTGGAGGGTCTGAGTCAGGAGGTATTTGACCGGGCTGTTCAGACTGTTTTCTCCGAGCCCCAGGTGGATGACACCTATACCACCCTGCCGGAGGCTGACTGCATTTTTGCAGTGGAGGCTCTGCCCGGTCAGTTTGATCAGCGTGCTGACTCTGCCAGCCAGTGTATCCAGCTGATGACTCAGGGCGATCGTCCTGAGGTTTGCACCGCCAAGGTCTATCTGCTCTATGGCAGCGTGACCGAAAAGGAGCTCCAGAAAATCAAATCCTACCTCATCAACCCGGTGGAATGCCGGGAGGCATCCCTGGAAGCTGCCAGCACCCTGAAGGCTGAGTACCACATCCCCACCGCCGTGGAAACCGTAGCCGGTTTTACGGAAATGGACGAAAGTGGTCTTTCTCAGCTTCTCGACACTCTGGGCCTGGCCATGGACTTAGACGATCTCACCTATCTTCGGGATTATTTCCGGAACGACGAAAAACGGGATCCCACCATTACCGAAATTCGTGTGGTAGACACCTACTGGTCTGACCACTGCCGTCACACCACCTTCT
>CAZFXB010000355.1:0-1296 GCA_964522835.1 uncultured Oscillospiraceae bacterium | reverse complement strand
TTATTATTTTTCCAGCATATCCAGAAAGATCATAACCTTGTTGACCGTCTCCTGATCCAAGTTCTCCATCCTTCTGCGGAGCTGTGCTGCTTCCGATTCGGTATCTTCGGTAGGTGCAAAGAACGCCGCCGGGGTCATATCGAAATAGCGCATGATGTTAAATAGCTCTCTCAAGGAAGGTAAGGCTGTGCCATTTGTGATCCCCCGGATATAGGATGGGCTCTTGTCCAGATCCAGACTCATCCGGTGTTCTGACACATTTTTCCGTAGCCGTAACTCCGTAATCCGGGAACGAACAAATTCTTCGTACTCCATAACGCCGCACACCCCTTTTGCCAATTATTTTAGTACGAATATTATGGCAGCGTTGGTAGTGAAATTATGAATTTGTTCTTTATTTATTATAGAATTGGTAGTATAATTATTAAAATAGAAATATAGTAATAATTTTATTGCCAATTTCTGAAATGAGGTGTGGGCAAATGGACGTATTTACAGTATCCTTCTTCGGTCATCGCGCGCTTACCGACGCCCTGACCATCGAGCAACGCTTGGAAACCCACATCCGCCAGCTTCTGCTGAACAAGGACTATGTGGAATTCCTGATAGGCCGGGATGGGGAGTTTGATTTATTGGTGGCATCGGTGATCCGGCGGTGTAAACGGGAAGTTCGCAGCAATAACAGTTCCCTTGTGTGGGTGCTGCCTTATGAGACCGCAACGTACCGTAACAATGAAGATTCTTTCTTAGCCTACTACGATGAAATCCAAATCTGCGAGGAAGCCGCTTGCGGGCATTACAAAAACGCCTACAAATGCCGCAATCAGATGATGGTAAACCGCTCCGATTTGGTGATCTTCTGCATCCAGCACCCCAGCGGCGGTGCGTGGCAGACCTGCCGATACGCGCAGAAGCGTGGCATCCCATTTGTAAACTTAACGGATGATAAATAACGGGCGTATCGAAACAATATCCGCAATTTTCACAAATGCTACGCAAAAACCATCGGATTTGGCCGGTTGGAGGAACGGGTCGAAATCTCCAAATGTCATTGCCTCCTATGGGCGGCAACCGTTGCTGAAGCTGCGAACCTGCTTTTCCGGTTCGCAGCTTTTTGCACAGAAAGAGCCTCCGGCGAAACCGGAGGCTCTTGTGGGATTTTCTTAGTTCTTCAGTGCGTATTCTTCCGCCAGCTTCTTGTCGGCGTTCTTGCACAGGTAGACAACAACGGTGACAATGGCGGCAACCACGATCAGGCCGGGCAGGAAGCCTGCGCCAACGCTGCCGGTGGTGATG
>CAZFXB010000354.1:0-1315 GCA_964522835.1 uncultured Oscillospiraceae bacterium | reverse complement strand
GAGCTCCCATAATCTCAGCGTTCATCTTTTTACATTCCTCCTGTCAAAACTCTACGTAGAGCCGCACCTGTGCGGTCTCCTGGGCTTCAAATACCATCTCTTCCCCGTTTGCATCCAGGGTCAGGGTACCGTTGTCGTAATTCTTCAGCGTACCCACATATTCTTTCCGGCCATTTCTGGGGCCATACAGCTTCACCAGCACCTGAGCGCCCAGGAACTGCTGGAAATCGCTGGGCCGCTTCAGCACACGCTCGCAGCCTGCGGAGCAGACCTCAAAGGTGTAGCTGTCGGGAATGGGATCCTCCTCATCCAGAATGGGATCCAGGGCCCGGGACACCTTTTCGCAGTCATTGATATCCACGGTGCCATCCTTATCGATGTACACCCGCAGGAACCAGTCGGCTCCCTCTCGAACGTACTCCACATCCCAGAGCTTGAGGCCAAATCCTTCTACCACGGGCTGGGTAAACTTCCATACCCGCTCTGTAATTTTACTCATTTTTGCCCCCTTATTCAGCAAGAAGGAGTGGCCCGCCGGGCCACTCCCAAAGTTTACTATCCTAACGTTGCTCATTATAGCACCTTACCCAAGGATTTGCAAGGGGTTTTGGTGATTTTTCTGAAAAAACTGCTTAGATTTCCCCGGAGGCATGACGGGTGGCATGGCAGCTCATATTGATGACACAGGGCAGCCCCGCAATATGGGTGGCGTAGGGGCGAATATGGACAGCCAGCGCCGTCACCCTTCCGCCCATGCCCTGGGGGCCGATACCAAGATCATTGATTCTCTCCAGCAGCCTCTGTTCCTTTTCCCCATAAAAGGGATCCGGATGGGGCTGATCCATGGGCATCAGCAGAGCCTTTTTCGCCTCCAGCGCACACTGCTCAATGGTGCCTCCCAGACCAACGCCCACCACCACAGGAGGACAGGGATTGGACCCGGCAAGGGATACCTGGGAGACGATGAAGTTTTCAATGTCCTGCCAGGTGGCCGCCGGAGTGAACATCTTCATGGCGCTCATATTCTCGCTGCCAAAGCCCTTTGGCGCTACAGTAATTTTGATTTTATCCCCGGGCACAATGCTGGTATGGATCACCGCCGGAGTGTTGTCCCCGGAATTCACCCGCTGTAAGGGATCCGACACCACAGAACACCGGAGGTGTCCATTTAAATATCCATTGTGAACCCCCAGATTTACAGCCTCCTGTAAGCTCCCATGGGTGATATGAACCTCCTGTCCCACCTCCAGAAATACCACCGCCATGCCGGTGTCCTGGCAGATGGGCACGCCCTTCTCCCGGGCAAGAATAAAGT
>CAZFXB010000353.1:0-1317 GCA_964522835.1 uncultured Oscillospiraceae bacterium | reverse complement strand
CTTCTGCTCCAGACCGATGCAGGGGTTTACGGAACATACGGAAACGAAGGGATCGCTGACACCACGACCGTGGCACTTGTTGCAGCGGATACAGGGAACGATATCATCGTCACGGCCCTCCAGAACCAGCTGGCCATAGTCGTTGTTGGAGACATAGGCACGGGCTGCATAGATAATATCAGCCTTGCCCTCGGCAATGGCCTTGTCGCAGGTGGCGGGGTAGTGGAAGCCACCGATGACACCGATGATAAGGCCGGGCACATTCTTCTTCATGTACTCGCCGAACTTCAGGAAGGGAACCTCCTCCAGCTCGAAGCCGATGGGGTGGGCATGGTCAACCTCGTTGGCACGGAGCTGAACAATGTCGATGTACTTCTTGGCCTCGTTCAGGAATGCAGCGGACTCCTCCAGGGTGTAGCCGCCTTCCAGATCGTCAGCAGACCACTGAATTTCGATGAGCATATTCTTGCCCACCTTCTGACGGATCTTCTCCAGAACCATCAGGGGGAACCGCATCCGGTTCTCCAGGGAGCCGCCGAACTTGTCGGTACGCTTGTTGGTCAGGGGAGAGAACATTCTGGCGGGCAGATTTGCACGGTAGCACATGTGAATGGAAACCATGTCGTAGTCCAGCATTTTAAGAATGCCAGCCTGCTCGGCATAGGAGTGGGCGATCAGCTCCAGCTGCTCCTCGGTGTAGTAGGTGCAGTCCTCGTGAGCGGGAATCTTCAGCAGATCGAACTCAGCCAGAGGAGGAGTGTCAATGGACAGAGAGTCAGCCAGACGGTCGAGATGACCCTGCTCTCCCTTGGGAACCATAACAGGATAGCAGGAGGGAGGGCCAACAAAGATGCCCATGCAGGCCAGAGAGTCATAGTAGTGAATGGAATCGGCCAGCTGGAGCAGATAGTTCTGGCTGTTGGTATCATACAGGTCGTAGTCAGGGAAGTGACCAAAGTCCAGATCCATGGGCAGCTGCTTGCCGTGGGAGAAGTTGTTGATGCCCATGCAGGTCACGATGGCGGCAGATTTTGCCTTGTTTTCATAGTGTGCCATGACCGTGTCCGCAGGATAGGTCTCGGGGCCCTGCAGGAAGTGGGGCAGGGAGTTGGAGACGCACATTCTGTTCTTGAGAACATAGTTGCGGATCTTCAGGGGCTCTAAAAGATGCTTGAATTTGGGTTCGCTCATATAGCGGTCCTCCTTTTTAAAATTCCTGTTCATTATAACACAGAATGCACATTTTGTCACATGAGAGCACAAAATGATGAAAATGGTGACAAATAGAGGATTGGTAGGGTGGTGGATAAGGGGTGA
>CAZFXB010000352.1:0-1319 GCA_964522835.1 uncultured Oscillospiraceae bacterium | reverse complement strand
TACAAAAGAACACTACGGGAAATCAATTCCGTAGTGTTCAATATTTCTCCCTAGCGGCTACAGGTAAATGTCTCTGTGGTGCCTCCACAGTTACCCGTGCCGTTCATAGGCATATTTGATTACCTTGCTTCTCTGTTATGCCGGGCAGGAGTGTTTTTTGCAGTCTGCTTTTCTGCCTTTTCCAGTGCGGCAAGAGAGAAATCCAGAATTCGTTCCTTTCGATTTTCAAGCATAGTGGTATAAAACCGTTTCTGCAAATCCGTAATGAATGGGGTTTCTTCTATGATTTTACGGATTTTATCCATATCAATACGTGGCACAATGCGTTTTAATGCACGATTGCAGTCCTCGTTCTGGAGTGAAGAAATGAAATCGAAATATTTGACCTTTTTCCCGTTTACCATGATTGCAGAGGTTGGAATTTCAAAAATACGGTAATTCAGCTCGTTTTCATCGGAGAGCACTGTCACCATAATTTTTTCATCTGCCTGGGGATATAAGCTGCTTCCGCAGTCGTATACCGGAGCCAGTTCCATCTGGTCTGTCCGGGTATCGTAGAGGAACCCCCAGTTGCCGTTATGTCGATCCCAGTTTCCAATCAGTGCATCCACGATGAACATATCCCAAAAGCGTTCTGTTAAAGCACACCGGTCAACCGCATCCTGTTCCTCAAAGGTGTAGAGAATATCGGACAATTCTGTACCATATCCATTTCGCATGGAGTCGATCATCTGGTTTTTCAAAGAGGCAAAATCCTGCAAAGTGATTCCTGGCTCCGTAAAATCGCCACAGGCTACCACAATTTTCTCTTTTCCTTTCACCATATAGGTTCCGAGCATGGTTTTCTGAACCGGAACACCAATGCTTTCATAGATCTGGCATCCAAGATATTCGGAGAAACAGCTATTGCTGTAGCTCATATCTTTGTTCCTTGCGGGCATGGGTGGAAATTTCAGCATATACTGCTGATCGTCATAGATCACTGAAATTTTACTGCCGTTTGCACCTGCGTACATTTTATTTCGCTTAGGAAAGTTTGTAAAATCAATTACAGACATTTTCTTACACCCTTTCCATTCTTAAATACTTTTCTCTGAGATGCCATGCCTGTTCCGGGCTGATAAGCTGGTTAATTTCTGCACTGTTGATATCACTCTGCAAATTGCAATAATCACAGTCCCAACGCAGATATTCTTCACCGCTATCCAGCTTGTGCCACGCTTCTATCATAGCCTGAATGGAGTCCTGCAAAAACCGTGGCAGACCGCACTCCAAATAGCTGCTGTCTTTTGGAAGGCCCTTGTCATCATAGGGTGCAG
>CAZFXB010000351.1:0-1340 GCA_964522835.1 uncultured Oscillospiraceae bacterium | reverse complement strand
AAGGCACCCTGGGCGACGAGAACTCCGCTCAGCAGGACGAGAAGTACATCTCCCGTGTTAACGACTACCGTTACGCTACCAAGGACATGGAGCAGCCCATGAACCTTGAGCTGTGGGCTGGTATGCCTAAGAGAGCTAACGAGTGGTTCAAGAAGGTTGAGGCTGGCGAGATCGAGAACCCCTATGTTTTCGAGCACTCCAACGAGCCCGAGTGGTACAACGCATTCTAATTTTGCTCTATACCAAAATCTCCACTGCTTCGGCAGTGGAGATTTTTTATTATTTCGATTGTTTTTTCCGAATACACCAGCAGATGAATTCCTCTATGATTCCCAAAAAGATAGCCGGCAGCACCAGATCCGTTACAGCAAAATAGAGCAGCCCCAGCACGACTGTCATCATCACCGGGAATATAAACAGCTGCACCTTCCAGCCTGTGGAATAGGGCTGATTTTTGATTTCCCCCAGCTTGATTTTCATCACTGCGGAGCAATAAAGCAAAATCGTCATAACACATATCAGGATCCAATACATTCCGTTCATATCTTTCCTCCAGATTTTTTCTTTATCATACCACATTATCGCCCCATTCGGCAACAATTCCACAAATTTCATCATAAAAATACCACATGGCCCTTGTCTCTCTTTTTAGAATCCTGTATAATGGGAGAAAGTGCAATCCGGGAGGTTATTCTTATGGATCGAATTGACAAAACAAATTACTATCTGGACATTGCCCAGACTGTGTTAAAGCGCTCTACCTGTCTCCGCAGAAACTATGGCGCCATTATCGTAAAGAACGACGAGATCGTTTCCACCGGCTATAATGGTGCCCCCAGAGGCCGGATCAACTGCAACGAGCTGGGCCACTGCGTCCGGGAGCAGCTGAAAATCCCCAGCGGCGAGCGGTACGAGCTATGTCGCTCTGTCCATGCCGAGGCCAACGCCATTATCTCTGCCTCCCGGACTGAGTGCATCGGCGCAACGCTGTATCTGGCCTGTCAGGATGCCAAAACCGGTGCGCTCATCGGCAACACCACCTCCTGCTCCATGTGCCGCCGAAACATCATCAATGCAGGCATCGCCAAGGTAGTCATCCGCAATACCCCCACCGAGTATGTGGAGGTGGATGTGGAGGACTGGATTCGAAACGACGAATCCCTTCAGGGCGTCAGCTGCGGCGTAAATAAAATCTAACAGATTCTTCTCAATTCTCTGCTGAAATCCGAAATTTTGCTCTTGCATTTTTCATTTTCTGTGGTATAATAGTCTCTACAGAATGAGTATGCGCCGGTGGCTCAATGGATAGAGCATCGGATTCCGGTTCCGAGGGTTGGGGG
>CAZFXB010000350.1:0-1342 GCA_964522835.1 uncultured Oscillospiraceae bacterium | reverse complement strand
AGGTAACCGATGATGAAATTGCCCGGATCATTGAGCGGTGGACAGGCATTCCTGTCAGCCGTCTGGTGGAAGGGGAAAAGGAAAAGCTGCTGCACTTGGAGGACACCCTTCATAAGCGGGTCATTGGTCAGGATGATGCAGTGCGCTCTGTATCCGAGGCCATTATGCGGTCGAGAGCAGGTATTCAGGATCCGGACAGACCCATTGGCAGCTTTATGTTCCTGGGCCCCACCGGCGTAGGCAAAACGGAGCTGGCTAAAGCGCTGGCAGAGTGCCTCTTTGACGATGAAAAGAATCTGGTTCGAATTGATATGTCCGAGTATATGGAGAAATACTCGGTGTCCCGGCTGATTGGTGCGCCTCCCGGATATGTGGGCTATGAAGAGGGGGGCCAGCTTACCGAGGCGGTGCGTCGTCGTCCCTACAGTGTTGTACTCTTTGATGAGGTGGAAAAGGCCCATCCTGATGTGTTTAATGTGCTTTTGCAGGTGCTGGATGATGGCCGAATCACCGACTCCCAGGGCAGAACTGTGGACTTTAAGAATACCATCATCATCTTGACCTCTAATCTGGGTTCCCAGTATCTGCTGGATGGTATTGGCTCCGATGGCTCCATTACTGAGGAAGCCAAGGACAATGTGAATGCGTTGCTGAAAAAGAGCTTCCGGCCTGAATTTCTGAATCGTCTGGATGAAATCGTATTCTACAAGCCCCTGACCCGGGAGAACATCACAGGAATCATTGATCTCCAGCTTCAGGATCTGAATCGCCGTCTGGAGGATCAGCAGCTTCGCTGCCAGGTGACGGATGCAGCCAAGATGTTTATCATAGATGCCGCCTACGATCCGCTCTATGGCGCACGGCCGCTGAGAAGATATGTGCAGCATACAGTGGAGACCCTCATTGCCAAGAAGATTCTACGGGGAGATGTGGCCCCCGGCAGCACCATGACGGTGGATGTAGAAAATGAAGAACTGATCGTTCGAATTGGATAAGGAAAAGCCTACTAGGTTTGATATGATCCCCCCTGCAAAATGGGAAAAGGGGATGGGGTCTAGTGAAAAGTGAAGAGTGAACAATGAAGAGTGAACAGTGAATAAGTAAAAACCCGAAACACCTTGGTGTTTCGGGTTTTTGGAGCTGCTAGCCAGATTCGAACTGACCACCGTGTCCCACGGAACCTAGGTTCCGTGGGAGCCCTCAGACCTCCCGATTGAAATTACGGATGAGGTCGCCAGTTTTGCGGAGAAAAACAAAAAACCTCTGCATCAAAATGACACAGAGGATTTTGGAGCTGCTAGCCAGATTCGAACTGGCGACCTCATCCTTACCAACAACGTTT
>CAZFXB010000349.1:0-1353 GCA_964522835.1 uncultured Oscillospiraceae bacterium | reverse complement strand
CTCCTTGAGGAGAAGCTGTCAGCGGTAGCTGACTGATGAGGTGTTCTGCTGCCATTGCTGCGACATTTTTCTTGTTACGGAGCCCGGCCTACACCTCATCCGGCGGCTTTGGGTGCTGCCGCACCGGTGCAGAACAGGACAGCTTTTGTTTTCAAAGCTGCCTACTGTCGGGTAGTTTTTCTGTCATTTCTCGGCCAAAAGCCCCCGGCTCCTGGGAGCCGGGGGCATCTTTCGCTATAATTAAAGGGAAATCTTCTTAAAAACAGCGGCGCAGCGGGGGCACAGCTCAGTTTCAGGATCCACCTGTTCACTGTGGGTCCAGCAGCGGCTGCACTTGGGTGCCACAGAGGGGGCGACCGCCACGGTGACACCGGGGAAGTTCTCGCCCTTCTGGCCCTCTCCTGCACCCTCCACCACGGTAACCTTGGAGACAATGCAGATCTCAGCCAGATCCTTCTGGCCCATAGCCCGGAAGGCAGCCTTGCCCTCATCACTCAGGTACAGGGTGATCTCCGCATCCAGGCTCTTGCCCACCAACTTCTGGCCACGAGCAGCCTCCAGGGCCTTGTTTACATCGTCCCGGAGGGCAATGACCTGCTGCCACTGGGCAGCCTGCTCCTCGGGGAGCACCAGAGCTGCATCAAAGGTGGGGATATCATTGAGGAGCACACAGGAGGCGTCGTCCCCCTTGGCGTGGGGCATAGCGGCCCAGATCTCCTCAGAGGTAAAGGCCAGAATGGGAGCCAGCATCCGGGTCATAGCGTCCAGAATCCGGTACAGAGCGGTCTGGGCAGCGCCACGCTCCTGATCGTCGCCGCAGTAGAGCCGATCCTTGATGATATCCAGATAGAAGTTGGACATATCCACCACGCAGAAGTTGTAGATGGCCCGGTAAGCGGCGTGGAACTCATACCGCTCAAAGGCTTCCCGCACGGTCTTCACCAGATCATTGGACTTGGAGAGGGCCCACTTGTCAAGATCCATGAGGGCCTCGTAGGGAACCATGTTGGTATCGGGATCGAAGCCGCTGAGGTTGCCCAGCATGTAGCGGGCGGTGTTCCGAATCTTCAGATAGGCCTGGGACAGCTGCTTGAGGATGTTCTTGTCGATTCGCATATCCTCCTGGTAGTTGGCGGAGGCCACCCACAGACGGAGCAGATCGGCACCGTAGTCCTTAATCAGCTCGTCGGGAGTAACGCCGTTGCCCTGGGATTTACTCATCTTGCGGCCCTGGCCGTCTACAGTCCAGCCATGGGTGATGATGGTCTTATAGGGAGCCACACCCTTGGCAGCAATGGAGGTAAGCATAGAGGACTGGAACCAGCCACGATACTGGTCGCCACCCTCCAGATA
>CAZFXB010000348.1:0-1356 GCA_964522835.1 uncultured Oscillospiraceae bacterium | reverse complement strand
CGGCGTGTTCCAGAGAATCCCGGTTCAGGGGATACTCCTGCTTCACGGCGTAACCGTCCACCAGATAGATGCCGTTGTTGTCCTTCTGCCCCAAAACATAGGTGTGGAACAGGGATTTGACCTCCCGCACCGTATCCCGCAGTAGGAATTGATCCAGAGTATAGTCTTCAAAATCCGCCATAAAGCTGCCGTCCAGCACTGTTTCCAACTTCAGTGCCGGGAACTGAGCCAGTGGCCGCCGCTCCGCATCGGAGAAGGCCACCTTCGGCCCGAACCAGGCAAAGACCGTTACCAGTGCCCAGAGGGAGACAATTAAAATCACATTGCGTTTTTTCATGCTTCCCCTCCTTAAAACCGGAAATACAGGAAGGGGCTGAAAGACCCATCCACCAGATAGGCGGTGCAAACCACCAATAGTCCCACACACAGGACAAATTCCAGCACTTCCCCGGCTTTTCCTTCCCGGAGCTTCTGCGCCGCCAATTTGGGCACAGGCGTAGCCCCCAGAATGCCAATAAGGAACAACACGGCATAGCTTTTACCATAATACACCGTCTCCGCCGTCACGGCAGGCAATCCCGAAAAGCCAAACAAAGCAGCAAAATCCTGTCCCGCCTGGGTCAGGCTTTCGGCGTTGAACAGCACGAAGCCCAGTACCACCACCAGCATGGTGTAGCCCCAGCGCAATAGATTCGGCAGCTTTTGCAAGGCGGGTACCGCCTTTTCCAGCAGCAGGAAGGCAGCGTACAGCAGCCCCCAGAGGACGAAGTTCCAGGCCGCCCCATGCCAGGCACCGGTGAGCATCCAGACCACCAGAATGTTAAACACCCATCTGCCCCGGCTCACCCGGTTTCCCCCAAGGGGAATGTAAACATAATCCCGGAACCAGCTGCCAAGGCTCTTATGCCACCGCCGCCAGAATTCGCTGACACTCCTGGATAAATAGGGATAGTCGAAATTCTCCAAAAAGTGGAACCCGAACACCCGTCCCAAACCGATGGCCATGTCGGAATACCCGGAAAAGTCGAAGTAGATATTCAGGGTAAAGCCAATTGCGTACATCCAGTAAAAGAGGACGGAAGGTTCTCCGCTTTCCCGGAAGATCTTCAAAAGCAGGGCAAAATTGTCCGCCAAAATCACCTTTTTCCCCAATCCCACCAGAAAGCGGCGGAGGCCGTAAGCGGCATTTTCCCAGCTGTGTTCCCGGCTTTCCAGTTCCCGGGTCACATCCGCATAGCGGACAATGGGCCCGGCGATGAGCTGGGGAAACAGTACCACATAGGCACCGAAGGAAATGAGGTTCTTTTGAGGCGGCACTGTCCCCCGGTAGACATCGATGGTATAGCTCAGGCACTG
>CAZFXB010000347.1:0-1374 GCA_964522835.1 uncultured Oscillospiraceae bacterium | reverse complement strand
GTATTTTGCCATAAGCGTCACTCCATGAAATAGTACCTTCATTATAGCGGTTTTCCCGGCAAAATACAAGATGATATGTAAGAGAGTTGAAAAATGCAAATCAAGAGTTGCACCTGTTCGTATGCCACAGAAGCGGGTTATAACGGCACTATATGAACACTTCTGACCAGCCTGTCATCCTGAGCGAGCGATAGCGAGTCGAAGGATCTACGCACTTATGGGACATTTGCAGTGAAATTAGTGCCAAGATCCCTCCACGCGCTTCGCTTGGTCGGGATGACATGTTTTTGGGGAATACGCAACTTCTGACTCGCATGGAAAACAACTATGTAGGGGGCACCTTCGACGCCCCGATGTTGCCTATCTTCGCTGTCGCATCTTTGCCAAATCGGCGTACAGGGGCGTAGCAAGGCCGAAGCCTCCGGAGAGGGTCAAAATCTGGCCGGTGACATAGGCAGACTCGTCGCCGGCAAGATACACCACGGCGGAAGCAATCTCTTCCGGCTTTCCCATGCGGCCAAGGGGAATGTGCCGCAAAAACAGCTCCCGGAAATTTTCGGAGAGATTTTGTGTCACTGCCTCCGTGGCAGTCATGCCCGGGAGGACAGCATTACAGCGGATGCCATGCCCGGCTTCCTGGACGGCAATGAGCTTGGTCAGATAGTTGATAGCCGCTTTGCTGACACCATAGGAAACCTGAGAAATATCCGGTACGATGCCGCCGATGGAGGAAATGTTGATGATGCTGCCGCCGCCCTGTTTTGCCATGTGTTTTGCCGCCGCCTGACTGGCCAGAAAGACACTGCGCAGATTTGTGGTCACCGTATCCAGAAAGACCTCCGGCTTCGTGTGGGAAAAATCCAAGTCTTCTCCGGGGCGGGAGGTGCCGAAGTTATTTACCAGCACATCCAGCCGTCCGGCCTGCCGGATGGTTTCTTCGATCATGGCGGTATAGGAATCCGGAACGGTGGCATCGTTATAGACATAGGATACGGAAAGACCCTGACTTTTCAGTTCCTTTGCGATTGCCTGGGCTTTGGGCAGATTCCGGGCGGCCATATAGACCTTGGCACCCTCTTTGGCGCAGGCCTTCACACAGGCAAGGCCAATGCCCCGGGTGGAGGCGGTAATGAGGACGACTTTGTTGTTAAGGCGCATTTTATTCTCCTTTTCCGTGGACGGTGGGCAGAAAACGGACGACGGCCACTCCGAAGATGATGCAGCCAAGTTCTGCCATGGCCAGCAGATGCAGGGCAGGCACGGCGGTGACGGCATCGGTGGCAGCGTTGGTAAACAGGGGCACGAAGACGGCTACCCCGAAAGGGGCAGCCAGATCCCGGAACAGGCCATAGGTTCCGGTGCCGGTACCTGTAT
>CAZFXB010000346.1:0-1389 GCA_964522835.1 uncultured Oscillospiraceae bacterium | reverse complement strand
GCAAGTAATTTTTTCATAATGAACCTCTTTTCGTAAATGTGAATGACACAGATTCCGCCCCGGGCCCCCTGTTCCCAAAGCAGAAAAGTTTACATTCTAAATATATCACAAAGATGACCGCCGTGCAATACTTTCTTAACATTTAGGAAACATCCATTTGTGCTTTTTATACACGTTTTTGCTCTTATTTGTCCTCCGGAAAAACCCGTTCCACCAGTTCCATCAGAACAGGCAATTCATCATTGTAGTGGAACCCGGATTTTTGCGAAAGGGCCTGAAATTCCTGTCTTTTTCGCTGCTGCCAGAGGGCCAGCTCCCCCTCCCCTTCCCGCTCCGCAATTTCCGCCGGAATTGCTTCGATGGGATCAATGACCACATCCACACATTTTAAAATACACCCCGGGTTTCCGTAATAATCTGTCACCATGGTGTAGTCCCCCACCTTTGGCATGGAGCTGCGGGTCACAATATAATGGGGCACACAGTGGGAAATGGCAGTCTTCTCTCCCCGAAGCAGCTGTTCCATGATCTCCACAGACTCCTCTTCGCTTTCTCCAAAGTAGGTGCATCGGTTGCAGTAGCTGTTTTCCGGGGTGCCGGTCTGCTCCAGAAAGGCTTGCCAGAAATCTCCGTAAATATCCTCCATAATGGATTCCTCCTTTATTTGTGTAAAGGGCCTGCCGAATACTCCGGCAAGCCCCGATTATTACATCACATATCCACCGTTCACATCAAGAACCGTACCGGTAACAAATCTTGCCTCTTCCGACGCAAGATAGAATATAGCCTCCGCCACATCCTCCGGCTGGCCCAATGTCTCCAGGGGGGTCTCCTGCCGCAGCCCCTCCATCACCTCCGGATCAACCGAGGCACACATATCCGTCAAAATTACGCCGGGGGCCACAGCATTGACCCGAATGTGAGATGGCCCCAGCTCCTGAGCCAGAGCCTTGGTCATGGCAATCACCGCTCCCTTGGATGCAGAGTAGGCCACCTCGCAGGAGGAACCCACTCTGCCCCACATGGAGGTTAAGTTTACAATGGCCCCGCTGCCCTTTTGCAGCATCCCGGAAAGTGCCTCCCGGCAGCACAGGAACATACCTGTCACATTTACATCCATGACCCTCCGGAAGGTCTGGGCAGAAACCCAGTTGATTGGGCCGTAGTCCACAATCCCTGCATTGTTCACCAGCACATCGATATCCCCGATCTCCGAGAACACTTGCTTTACCCGGTCTTCATCCGCCACATCGCAGAGGTAGCCCTTGGCCCCGGTTTCCTGTTCCATCTTTTCGGCCAGATCTGCCCGTTTTTCATACAAAAAGCACACCCTATCCCCGTTTCGGGCAAAACGGCGGACAGCGGCGGCCCCGATTCCTCGGGTACCGC
>CAZFXB010000345.1:0-1392 GCA_964522835.1 uncultured Oscillospiraceae bacterium | reverse complement strand
TCTATTCTCTATTCTCTATTCTCCATTCTCTATTATCTCCTTCTGTTTGAATCCCCGACAACCGCTGTCCGGTTTTCCACCATTGTGGATAACTCTGTGGAAATTCTGCAAAACTCCCCCGGTTTTCCACAATTCACTTCCATGATTCTACACGAAAATGAGAATATAAAATTGTGCATAATCCCGAGTAGACAAAATGTCCTGCAATTTATATAATGAGTCTGTATTTTATTACAAAATTGTGAAGAGGCTTTTGGAGCTTGTTCACAAAATGTAAGAAGGGAGATAAACTTATGTCAAAGAAACTCGTTTCTCTGCTGCTGGTTCTGGGCCTTGTTGTGTGCCTGTTCGCCGGCTGCGGCGGCGACGCAGCTTCCTCTGCTGCCCCCGCTGACGAGAGCGTGGCTGCTTCCACTCCGGAAAAGGCCCCCGCTCAGGAAGAGGCTGCCCCCGCTGCGGATGGTTCCGCTGAAGAGGGCTCTGTCGTAGAGGCCGCCCCCGCTGAGGGCCCCTCCAACGGCTACTACACCGAGCACATCGGTGTGAAGGATTATGACCTTCCTCTGTTTGATGAAGATCTGACCCTTTCCATCTACTGGGTACAGCTGGGCGCCATGGGCGGCGCTGAGCAGCCCATGAAGAAGGACGTTCTGTTCTGGCAGAGAGTCCAGGAAGCCACCGGCGTTACCCTGGATTTCGTCCAGGTAGGCGAGGCTACCTGCGCTGAGCAGTACAACCTGCGTATCGCTTCCGGCGATATGACCGATCTGATCTACGAATCCAACTGTGGCCAGATGGGCTCCACCTCCGTGTACAACGGCGGCTATGACAAGGCCATCGAGGACGAAGTATATGTGGATCTTACCGATCTGATCCCCGAGTATGCCCCCAACTACTGGGCTATCGTCTCCGCTGACGAGAACCTGCGTAAGGATCTGACCACCGATACCGGCAAGCTCTACTCCATGGGTATGCTCTACGATCAGCCTCAGGGCGTTCGTGAAGGCCCCCTGGTTCGTAAGGACTATCTGGAAGAGACCGGTCTTGGCACCCCCGTTACCACCCAGGACTGGATGGAAGTCTTTAAGGCTATGAAGGCCAACGGCGTTCAGTATCCCATGGGCGTTGGCAGCAGCGGCGATATCCGTGGCGGTATGTTCGCTAACGCATTCGGCACCGGCGCCGGCCACTCCTTCAAGATCGACATCGCCACCGGCGAGATGATCTACGATGGCACCTCTCAGGAGTGCCGTGACTTCGTCGAGTACTTTGCAGAGGCCTTTAAGGGCGGCATGATCGACCCCGACTATGCTTATGCTGCTATGTTCGACACCTCCCTCCAGACCTCCGGCGCAGTTGCTCTGTTCGGCGGCATGGACCGTGACCTGACCA
>CAZFXB010000344.1:0-1393 GCA_964522835.1 uncultured Oscillospiraceae bacterium | reverse complement strand
ATTATTCTATTGAACATATTATGCCGCAGCATCTTACCCCTGCGTGGGTTGAAGCGCTGGGCGAAGATTACGAAGCTATCCACGAAACATGGCTCCACAGAATTGCCAATCTTACTCTGACAGCATATAACTCCAAGTATAGCAACAACACCTTTGTTGAAAAACGCGACATGCAGAACGGTTTCAAGGATAGTGGTATCCGAATGAATCAGCGTATTGCGCAGAAGGAGTCCTGGGGCCTTCCAGAGTTGGTGGAGCGTAATGGTCTTCTGCAGCAGAGAGCACTGGAAATCTGGGCGGCACCGGTTACTACATATGTTGCACCTGAAAAGCAGTTGGATAGCTTCGCCCTGGATGATGACGTCGAATTTACCGGCAAGGTTATTGCGCGTTTCAGCTACAAGGGTATGGAGCAGCCGGTTACCAGCTGGGTAGATATGTACCAAAAGGTGTTAAAGCTACTGCATTCCGAAGACAAGTCCGTTCTTTCGGGCTTGGCATATACCTCCGATGACACAGTGGAGCTGTCGCTGCATGTGAGCTATACGGAATCCGCATTCTCCAAGTGCATCGAAATTGATAACGGTATTTACATTTGGACCAACACCAACACCCAGTACAAGGTTAATACCTTGCGCAAGTTCTTCGCACTGTATGGAGCAGACCCCGAGGACCTCGTATTCTATATGAGAGATGAGGCAGAAGAAGACTCCGCAATCGTTGGAACCCGCTTTGAAACTCGCAAGAAGTATTGGCAGTTTGCGTTGCCAGATATTCAAGCTGCGCACGCGGATACAGGATCGTTCAGTAATGTGACCGGATCCAAAGAAAACTGGTTGTCTGGATTCTTTGGCTTTGGAGGATGTAGCATTTTGTGCGTTGCTAATTTTGATTGCGCGCGCGTCGAAATGTATATTGGCACCAATGACAAAGCGTTGAACAAAAAATTGTTTGACGCTGTGGCTGCGCATAAATCGGATGTGGAAGCAGCCATGGGAACTACAGTACTTTGGGATCGTGGAGATGATAAGAAATCCTCCAGAATATACGTAGAGCTGAATGGAATCAGTGTGAATAACGAAGTCGACTGGCCTCGCATGCGAAAATTCCATGCAGAAATGAGCAAAAAGATTTACGACGCCATTGTGCCCTACATTCTGAATGAGGCATAAATCCTAAGTGGGACAAATGTTCCACTTAGAGCAAGGAGATAGAAATATGGAACTGATCGGATTGAAAGTGAAGCATACCGTGTTTGGTATCGGTACGATCACTGAAAAGGACGGCAACTACATCACAGTGGAATTCGCCGCAAAAACAACAAAGTTTGTATATCCGGATGCTTTCGAAAAGTTCATCAAAGCAGAGGATCCCGCGGTGCAGCAAGCGATCG
>CAZFXB010000343.1:0-1415 GCA_964522835.1 uncultured Oscillospiraceae bacterium | reverse complement strand
TTATACAATAGTACGGCAGGGGGTGCAAGCAATTTTATCATAATCCGAATCTCAGAGAGGAGGAATGTGTATGGGAAGCAGGAAAGAACAATCCCCCCAGACCACCTGTTTCCACAGTAGGGAAAAACGAATCGCTTTTTGCTTTTCTGACGATCGGGTTGCGAATACCGTGGCCCAAAGTATCCACCAGAGGGATGCCGGATTTTCTCCAGTAACCATTCCTGGAAAAACACCCCGGGCCGTTGCCTCGCACTGTGCTGCCGAAGGAGTGGATATTTTAATGATGGAGGTGGCCCCTGTACCCCGAAGCACCACCCTAACAGCCCGACTAGAGACAGCTCGACTGCTCCGGGCCCGGGACACCAACACCAGCATCTACCTAATCTGCGACGGGATATCTTTCCCAGATCTGGTATCCGGAATTCAGGCAGCCAAGGATCAGGGCAGCATCGACAATTATCTCATCTCCCCACTGACCACCAAGCTTCTGCTGGAGCTGCTGGAGGATGGGGCACAAACAGAAAACACTTAAAGAGGAGAATGCGAAATGGGACTTATTAAAGCAGCAATGGGCGCCGCAGGAGGCGTATTGGCCGACCAGTGGAAGGAATACTTCTATTGCGATGCCATTCAGGAAAATGTGCTTGTTGTCAAAGGCCAGAAGCGCACCACCGGCCGTGGCTCCAACCGGGGCTCCGACAACATTATTTCCAACGGATCTGTCATCGCCGTGGCCGATGGTCAGTGCATGATGATCGTAGAACAGGGCAAAGTGGTGGAGATCTCCGCCGAACCCGGCGAGTATACATACGACAGCTCCACCGAGCCCACCATCTTCTCCGGCGACCTGGCTACCAGCATTACCGAGACCTTCAAAACCATGGGCAAACGCTTTACCTTCGGAGGTGAGGCCCCCAAGGATCAGCGGGTCTACTTCTTCAACATCAAGGAACTGATGGGCAATAAGTATGGCACTCCCAGCCCCGTCCCCTTCCGTGTGGTAGATGAAAAAGCCTTCATCGACATGGATATCACCATCCGCTGCTTCGGCGAATACAGCTACCGCATCTCCAACCCCATGCTGTTCTACGCCAATGTCTGCGGCAATGTGTCGGAAAACTACACCCGGGATAAGCTGGACAGCCAGCTTCGCACCGAGCTTTTGACCGCACTTCAGCCTGCCTTCGCCCGGATCTCTGAGATGGGCATTCGTTATTCCGCACTCCCCGGTCACACCACTGAGATCGCCGATGCGCTCAACGAGGTACTCAGCAAGTCCTGGCGTGAAAAGCGTGGTCTGGAGATCGTCTCCTTCGGCATTTCCAGCATGAAGGCCGACGAGGAGGTAGAAGCTGAGATCCGGAAGCAGCAGATGCAGATGGGCAAGGAGGCCCGGCTTTCCGATCCCGGCAGAG
>CAZFXB010000342.1:0-1428 GCA_964522835.1 uncultured Oscillospiraceae bacterium | reverse complement strand
GTAGAACCGCCGTCGATGACCACGATCTGGCCTGTGGTGTTTTCGCTGAACTCGCTGAGCAGAAATGCTGCCATGGCTGCGATCTCCTCGGGGTCAGAGAGCCGACCGGAGGGGACACCGGTGGTGGGAGGGCCGCCGGGGCCAGCTGCGGGGCCACCGGGGCCACCGGGGCCACCGGGACCGCCTGCGGGCTTTTCCACCACACCGTGGCCCATGGACATAACGCCGCCGGGGGCGATGGCGTTGACACGAATCTTGTTGTCAGCCCATTCTACAGCACCCTGCATACTCATGGCCACCACGGCGCCCTTGCTGGCGGAGTAATGGGCAGAGCACATGGGGGGAGTCATGCCCCGGATACCTGCCATGGAAGCGATGTTGACGATGGCACCGAAGTTCTGGGGCATCATGGACTGCTTGACGCACTGCTGCATCATAAAGAACAGGCCCTTGGCGTTGGTGTTCATCAGCCGATCCCACTCGGTTTCGGTAAGGTCTACGGCGGGGCCGCCAGCCATAATACCAGCTGCCTGAATGAGGAAGCGGATCTCGCCCAGGTCAGAGCGAATCTGCTCCACCACCCCGGGGATAGCTTCCACGTTGGAAACATCCAGCGCATAGGCCTTGACGCAGCCGCAGTCCTTCAGCATTTCGGCGGCCTTTGCAATTTTCTCGGGATTACGACCGATCATTGCAACCTTGGCACCGCTTTCGGCCATCATTTTTGCGCAGGTGAAGCCGATGCCAGAACCGGCTCCGGTGACAATGCACACCTGATTGTCAAAACGAATATTCATTTATTTGTTACCTCCTTCGGGTAAATTACACAAAATACCGCATTTTCCGTAGGAAAATAGCATTGGATTTTCATTGCCGGGCAGGGGCATATCCGGCTGGGTGGGAGGAATGGAGCCATCCAAAGCCCCATCTACTGCGTTTTTCAGTCCCTGAATTACGCTCAGAGACACGGGACATGTGTTATGACAGGGGTAAATGGTGTCAAAGCCGCCCAATTCACCCAGATGATCCAGGGATTTGTGATATGTATGGATATCACGGTGGGGGCCGAAGAGAAACACAGGGCCATAGGACAGGGTGTCACCGGAGAACAGCACCCGGTTTTTCCGATCCAGGAGACAGATGCTGCCGGGGGTATGGCCCGGGGTTTCGATGACCTGGAGCAAACGGCCACCCAGATCAAAGGAGGTGTCTGCTGTGATCGGGTGAAGCTTGGCGGTCAGCTCAGGACGGTATTTGCGAATGACGGAGAATTCATCCGGATGGGCGTAGATGTCTGAAAAAAGATGGTCTCGGGCGGTGTGATCTCCATCTCCATGGGTGTGGATCAGGATCACCGGAAGCTGGGTGATGCTACGCAGTAATCCACATCCACCTGGGGAATGCTCATTCTTTCGCAGGAGGAATTCA
>CAZFXB010000341.1:0-1446 GCA_964522835.1 uncultured Oscillospiraceae bacterium | reverse complement strand
CGGAGACGAACTCGAACTTGCCGGACAGGGTGCCCAGCTTGCCCTCCTCCTGGAAAATCTTGTGGTTGGGGGTGTTGCAGGGGATCTCCTTGGCGAACCACTGGAAGCCGGGATACTCGTCCCACTTCTCGATGAGGCCGGTCTTGGGATCCTTGTTCTCTTCCTTGTAGGAAACAGGGGGGATATAGTAGCCCTTCTCCTTGAAGTCCTCCCAGGAGATGTGCTTGGGCAGATCGGAGAACTGGTAGAAACGCTTTACCCAGCCCTCTTCATCACGGCCCTCGGTGAATGCCTCGCCCCAGCCGAGCCGAGCGGCCACCTGAGCGAAGATCCAGTAGTCGGAGCGGCTGTCCCACAGGGGCTCAATGGCCTTGTCCTGGTAGACGATGACCTGCCAGGAGTTACCGGTCTGGGAGTGAGAGCAGTAACCGCCGTTGCCGGAGTTGCCTACCTCGCCGATGTCCACACGCTCCAGGTTGGTGCAGGCGGGGAGGATGACGTCGGCCATACGGCCTTCGGGGTTCAGGTGAATATCCTGGTTGACAACGAACTCCAGCTTGGGGCTCTTGTACATCTTGACCCACTTGTTGGTGTCCAGCATGGTGCCCATGAAGGAGCCGCCGTAACGCCAGAACATATGAACCTCGCTGCATCCGGGCATGGGGTATACGTGACGGGTGAACTCGAAGTCGAGACCGCCGCCGCAGAAGCCTTCGCCCAGCCACTCATAGTGGCCATCCAGAATTGCATCGGGCAGGTTGGTACGGTACAGAGTCTGCTGTACATCGTTGACAGCGGGATGATCTGCAATGGGCGCATTGGCAATGGAAGACAGGGGATCGGAGTAACCGCCAAACCAGAAGTTGTAGTTCATGGGGCCGCCGCAGGTGCCGGTCCACATGTTCTTGCCGGGCTTGCCCATGCCCTGCATAGCCAGCAGGGAAACGATCAGACGGGCAAAATCGGTACCGCCGGTGGTACGGCAGACACCGCCGAAGCCACCACGCATACCGGATCCAGCCATGGTCTTGGTGGAAGCCCAACGGCGGGCGATGGCCTTGATGTCGGCTGCGTCTACGCCGGTGATCTCCTCAGCCCACTTGGGAGTCTTTGCGGTGGCATCGGGGCCCAGACCCAGGATATGATCCCGCCACTCGTCGAACCGGTGGCCGTGCTTTGCGATGTACTCCTTGTCGTAGGTGCCTTCGGTGATCCACACGTAAGCAATGGCCTCGCATAGGGCGGCATCGGTGCCCATTCTGGGAGCGATCCACTTGTCAGCCTGCTTAACAGCGGAGAAGTTGTTGAAGGGATCGATATAGATGAACTGAACACCGGCCTCCTTCATCCACCAACGCCAGAGAGCAGACTCCTGAGCGGAGTAGCCACCACGGGTGGTGTCGGGGTCGTGGGACCACATGACCATGGTCTCGGTGTTCTTCATGG
>CAZFXB010000340.1:0-1451 GCA_964522835.1 uncultured Oscillospiraceae bacterium | reverse complement strand
ATATAATTTTTGTTTATATCATTATATTTTTAAAAAATAATCCAGACTTTATTCCCTATTTTATTCTTGGAAAAAGTATGCTATAATACACCCAACCTTCAACGAAGAAGCCAATCTGGTATATTCCAGAGTAAAGGAGAGGACTATTATGAATATAGAAAACCTGCAGCATCTGATTGCCATGGTAATTTACATGGCAGCCGTTGTTTTCATCGGCGTATACTTTGCCAAACGTGCCAACAAAAATGCTGAGGCCTATTTCCTGGGCGATCGTTCCCTGGGCCCCTGGGTGGCCGCCTTCAGCGCAGAAGCTTCGGACATGTCCGGCTGGCTGCTGATGGGTCTGCCCGGACTGGCCTACTGGACAGGACTGGCAGAGGCCGGCTGGACTGCAATCGGCCTGTTCCTGGGTACATACTTCAACTGGCTTATTGTCTCTAAGCGGCTCCGCCGCTACAGCGAACGGCTGGACGCCATCACCATCCCCGGCTTTTTCTCCCGTCGTTTCCATGAAAAGGACAATCTGATTCAGCTCATCGCATCCCTGTTTATTATCGTATTCTTTACCGTCTATGCCGGACAGTGTCTGGCCTCCTGCGGTAAGCTGTTCGTGAATCTGTTTGATCTGGGCTATCACCAGATGATGATTCTGGCGGCTATATTCGTGCTGCTTTACACCTTCCTGGGTGGCTTCCTTGCAGAAAGTGCCTCGGACTTTATGCAGGCTATTGTTATGATCGTGGCTCTGGTAGCCATTCTCACTCTGTCCGTGGTCAACGCCGGTGGTCTGGGTGCCGTAATGGAAAATGCCCAAAACATTGACGGTTTCCTGTCTCTCGGTCATGTGGCAACCCCCTCCACCACCGAGTCCGGTGTCTTCGGTGCCGGAAAGAGCTACAGCATTCTCTCCGCTGCCTCCAGCCTGGCCTGGGGCCTGGGCTACTTCGGTATGCCCCAGGTACTGCTCCGGTTCATGGGCATCCGCTCTGAGGGCGAGCTGACCCGTTCCCGTCGTGTGGCCTGCATCTGGCTGTTCATCTCCATGTGTGCCGCCCTGTTCATCGGCATTGTGGGCCGCAGCGTTCCCGGCCTCAATTATCTTTCTAACGCAGAGGCAGAAAACATCTTTATCGATACTGCTGTCACCTTCCTGCCTCCGCTGCTGGCAGGCCTGGCCTGTGCCGGCATTCTGGCCGCCTCCATCAGCTCCTCAGACTCCTACCTGCTGATTTCCACCTCTGCCCTGGCAGAGAACATCTACCACGG
Organism: uncultured Oscillospiraceae bacterium; assembly: GCA_964522835.1. Lineage (GTDB taxonomy): Bacteria > Bacillota > Clostridia > Oscillospirales > Oscillospiraceae > HGM13006. The sequence continues at coordinate 185 of CAZFXB010000340.1, read as the reverse complement.
CATCCTCAAAAAGGACGCCTCTGACAAGCAGGTTATGTTGGTCTCCCGGATTGCCATGGCCGTCATCACCATTATTTCCATGGCCATCGCCTGGGATTCCGAAAGCACCATTTTCGGCATCACCTCCTTCGCCTGGGCAGGCTTCGGTGCCACCTTCGGCCCCCTGATGCTGTTCTCCCTGTTCT
>CAZFXB010000339.1:0-1454 GCA_964522835.1 uncultured Oscillospiraceae bacterium | reverse complement strand
GGAACCTGGTAGGTAGCACCGCCTACACGGCGAGCCTTAACCTCCAGAGAAGGCATGACATTTTCCATTGCCTCAGTAAATGCATCCAGGCCGCTCTTACCGGTCTTTTCCTCTACGATCTTGAAAGCATCGTAAACAACCTTCTGAGCAACACCCTTCTTGCCGTCCAGCATAACGCTGTTGATCAGCTTTGTAACCAGAACTGAATTATAAATAGGATCCGGGAGAATCTCTCTCTTCGGAACGTTACCTCTTCTGGGCACTTCGCTTCCCTCCTTCATAATATGATTTCATAGGTACTTCAAAAGCATAATAGCTTCCGTTGGTGCCTGGCTTAGAGGTTTTAATCTATATTAAAACATAACTAAGCAAGGCATTTGCCTTGCACAGTGTGCAAAATAGCAAATTAAAAAAGTGTTGTGAGGAGAAGATTACTTCTTCTTGCCTGCCTTGGGCTTCTTAGCACCGTACTTGGAACGGCTCTGCATACGGCCCTGGACACCCTGGGTATCGAGGGTACCACGGATGATGTGGTAACGGACACCGGGAAGGTCCTTAACACGGCCGCCACGAATCAGAACCACGGAGTGCTCCTGCAGGTTGTGGCCGACACCGGGGATGTAGGCAGAAACCTCCATACCATTGGTCAGACGTACACGGGCGATCTTACGAAGCGCAGAGTTAGGCTTCTTGGGAGTGGTGGTACGAACTGCGGTGCACACGCCTCTCTTCTGAGGGGAAGACTGATCGGTGGGAACATTCTTCAGAGTGTTCAGGCCCTTCTGGAGTGCAGGGGAAGTGGACTTGGTGACAAGATCCTTTCTGCCCTTTCTCACGAGCTGGTTAAAAGTGGGCATGGTTTTCCTCCTTTCTTGGATGGTAATATATTTTCCCAGGCATTAGCCTGTTGGGAACTGAATTAAGGCCGCAGGATGGCCGCCACAGCGGCTCCAACCTGAATGCCGCAGGCTCTGCCAAGCTCTGCCATGGTGGGAACCTCCTCCAGGGAGACATTCTTTTCCCGGCAGACCGCTACAACGGGCCCTACAAGCCCCGGGTCTGCGTCCCCAGCCACAAAGACTTTCGCAGCTTTATCGTCCCGAAGGGCTTTCTTGAGCTGTTTTACGCCCACGACCTTTTCTTTTCCTTCAAGTTCTGTGAGCACGAAACCGCTCCTCCCTTCGAATTTTGACGCAATTAGCCCTGTGTCAAACGAAAAGATTATACCAAAATTATGTCCAACCGTCAAGGGGTTTATGCATACTATTTTGCATAAATTTCTCTCCGGACAAAAGGGCGGCATCCGACAAAATGTCAGATGCCGCCGATGTTGGTGGAATTTAAGCCTTCTGCTCGTTGTCGATCATATCCTGGGTAATGGGAGAATCAGGGGTCACACCCACATTGTAATCCCGGTATACCATCATGCCGGAGCCGGCAGGAATCAGCTTACC
>CAZFXB010000338.1:0-1458 GCA_964522835.1 uncultured Oscillospiraceae bacterium | reverse complement strand
TGAGTTCGCACAGGTCGAATCCATCTTGTTCAATCACCGACCGAATCGCCTCTTCAAGGAAGCGTCCGTAGTTGTAATTTGCAATGACAATGGAAAGTAGCGGTTTCATGTTTTTTTCGTACGGATTTATACAAGGCACGAAATCCGTTGGCCTAACAACCCCTTGCACATCTGGAGACATCGTACGCTTTCAGATAAGAACTTTGGCCAAATCTGCAAATGACATCTTGACGACCTTTCCCTCATAATCAAGCGGATTGATTGAAGACGGCTCCGCTTCAACAGCCACTTGAAAAGCATATCCGACTTTTAATTTCTCGGCAAAAGCCTTGAGATTGTGGCTCAATGGTTCGTCCAACGAAGACTTGACTTCTATAAGCATCCACGGTTCACCATCCTTGACTACGACAAAATCGACTTCATGCTGCTGTTTGTCGCGAATATAGCCGAATTCAAAACGACCGAGACCACTGTCCGTCCACCAATCCACACTCTTCAAGAGATGGGAGGCCACAAAATTCTCATTCCGCGCCCCTCGGTCAGCAACAAGACTCCAATCCCATAAGTAAATCTTTGGCATCTTGCGAATCGAGTTGGAAACATTTTTGAAATAGGGACGAACGGAGTAGCAAAAGTAGACACTCTCCAAAAGTCCAATCCAACCTTTGACCGTATCGGACGAGACCCCCAAATCTCGTGCGAGCGAAGCATAGTTGATTTCACCGGAAACCCGCATCTGCAACAGTTCCGCCATCGCACGTACGCCACGTAAATCCTGAACTCGGCTCAAATCCCGCAAATCTTCATTGAAAATCTTGTCCAACCGTGAATTCTGCCACCGCACATAAAATCGCCGTGTCCCGTTCAGATAAGGCTCTGGGAATCCCCCGAACTGAAGAAGACGACTTCTATCAACTAGAGAAATATCTTTCGGCCTCTGAAACAACTCCTCAAGGTCACACGCATCCGAGGCCAGTTCGCCAATCGACAACGGGTGCACACGATAGTTGAAAGCCCTCCCCATCAAACTGTCCCCGCCCCGTCGATAGATATCCATTCGTGCCGAACCTGTCGCGATAATCTTTAGGTCTTTCTCATAACGATCAAAGACCCCTTTCAAGAATCGTTTCCACTGCGCATATTTGTGGATTTCGCCAAAGACAACCGCATGAGACTGCCGTGCCGGCGTGTCGAGATTGAGAGTCGCGACAATCTGATCCACGCCATGACGAATCTTTAACGCATCGTCCACAACATCATAATTAAGATAGACGGCACTCGGCAGAACGGCTCGCGCCAAAGTCGTCTTCCCAACTTGACGAGGTCCTGACAACAAAGCCATCTGTCGATTTTCGGACAGATGATCAACTATCAATCTTGAATAGATTCGATTCACCGCGTGGTATTATAGCAAATCCAAAACCGCGTGACAATGACCATTTTCAACCCTGCTCGAAT
>CAZFXB010000337.1:0-1492 GCA_964522835.1 uncultured Oscillospiraceae bacterium | reverse complement strand
GAAACTTGGTATAATATGATCGTACCTTTGTGACAGGTTCCGTTTACTGATATGGAGTGTGAACTTATTGTCTAAATTATCTTGTATTATTTGCTTGCCTGATGACCGTGAGGCCACTGGGCTAAAACTGCCTTTGATGCTGAGAAATCTCACCGGCAGCCCCCTCCTTTCCTGGATGGTGCGGCTTATGCGTGACAGCGGATACGAGCAGTTTCTTTTATGCTGTGACGAGGAATTCAAAACCGCTGCCCTTGCCTGTTTCCCGGAGGATATGGTTTCCTATGCCGGTTCTGAGGCAAAGGCCCCCGCTCTGAAAGAATTTCTAAAGGATGCAGATGACGCTCTGCTGGTGGTCACTGCCCCCGCCCTGCTGGGCGGCCAGGCCCTTGGAGCCCAGATGGCGGAGGCAGAGGAATCTGTGGCCCCCGGCTGTGGCTCCTACATTGTTTCCGCCGAGTCCATCGCCTCTGTCATGGACGCAGCCAACTTTGATCTTGCCCGTTTTGCTTCTGTGCTGGGCCAGGAGCTCACCGAAGCAGAGGGTGCCATGGCCATTGCCGACCCCGGTGCCATGGCCGATTTCCAGCAGATCTTCAAGCGGCTCCGGAATTACTACCTCTACGCCGACGGCGTTGAGATCTGGGATTTCGACAACTGCTATGTTTCCCCCTTCTCCGAGGTGGCCGCCGGTGCTGTGCTCATGCCCGGAACCATTCTGAAGGGCAATACCCGCATCGCCTCCGGTGCCGTCATTGGCCCCAACTCCATGCTGGAGAACGCCGTAGTGGGAGCAGGCTCCACCGTGAATGCCTCCCAGATCTATGATTCCACCATCGGCGAGAACACCAATGTGGGCCCCTTTGCCTATGTCCGCCCCGGCTGCACCGTGGGAGACAACATCAAAGTAGGCGACTTTGTGGAGCTGAAAAATTCCACCATTGGCAACGGCACCAAAATCTCTCACCTCACCTATGTAGGAGACAGCGATTTGGGTGAGCGGATCAACCTGGGCTGTGGCACCGTCACGGTAAACTACGACGGAAAGAATAAATACCGCTGCACCGTGGAGGATGACTGCTTCATCGGCTGCAACACCAACATGGTGGCCCCTGTTACCATTGGCAAGGGCAGCTATATTGCCGCCGGTTCCACCATCACCGACAACGTGCCCGAGGGCTCTCTGGCCATTGCCCGGGAAAAGCAGACAAACAAGCCCGGCTGGGCCGATCAGCGCCGCAAAGACGGCAAATTAAAGTAGTTTTTGGGGTGGAGTTCCCCTTCGTATATCAACCACAACGAGTATGAAAAGAGAGGTATCATCAAATGTTCTATCACAACAAAGACATTAAGATCTTCACTGCCAACGCCAACCGTCCCCTGGCCGAGGCCATCTGCAAGCACCTGAACCTGCCCATGGGCGACAGCGAGGTTAAGACCTTTGCTGACGGCGAGGTTTCCGTTTCCATCAACGAAACCGTCCGTGGTGCTGACG
>CAZFXB010000336.1:0-1495 GCA_964522835.1 uncultured Oscillospiraceae bacterium | reverse complement strand
GTGGGCTGGCCTTCTTTGTCCAGAGCGGTGTAGACATAGGTTTTGGAACCCTCCTGCCAGAGGGCAGCGGCGGGGATCCGGAGGGTTTCCCGGCTCTCCATGGGGATCACCGCAGAGGCACTCATACCGGACAGCAGCTGCTCATCCATGGCAAAGGTCAGTTCCACCGCAAATTTACTGCTGCCGCCGTTGTTGGTGCCGCTGGCGGCAATGGCGGTGACTTCCGCTTCATATTCCTGACCCTTCAGGGCGGCGACCTTGACGGTGGCTTTCTGACCCAGCTGGATCTTGGAAATGTCGTGCTCGTCAATGGAGATGGACAATGTCACCGTATCTCTGGGGGTAACGGTGAGCAGGGTATCGCCGTCCAGATCAAAGAGGTCTTCCGTCTCGGTGGTATAGGTGCCGCTGTAGTTGCCGTAACCGCTGAATCCTCCCAGCATGGAGGAAATATCCATGCCGCCCAACAGGCCGCTGATATCCATGCCACCGGGGAGACCGGAGGTGCCGCTGTTCTTCTGGTACAGGTACACCTGATCTTCGATAACGATATCGCCGTTTTCATTGGTGGCAGTGATGATGAGAATGATATCTCCCTGACTGCACTGGACAGTGGAAGAAACGAATCCATCGTCCAGCATGGTAGTGGTATCAGGCTGCTGGGTCAGTACCCAGGTGCCGTTACTGCCTTTTGTCACCGGCGTTTCCGGAGCGGAAGCATTGTACTTATACTGAATGGTGCCGCTGGCGGACTGGAACACAACACCCACCTTGGCAGTGTAGGTCAGGCCGTAGTAATAGCAACCGAACAAATGGTTCTGCGCCTTACAGTTTTCATTTTGGGTGCAGTTGCCCACACAGCTGTCATAGTGGGTATTGGCGGTACAGCTGTTGCCGTCGCCGCCTTCCGTATCCTTGATACAGTGGACAATACAGTTGCTGCCGTGTTCTTCTTCCGGACGGGAGGAGATACAGTTGGCATTGTTGGTACACTTTTCCGGGCAGTTTGGCAGATGATTTTTCTGCAAGGCCATACATCCGGCTGCTCCGGTACAAATGGACTGGCACCCGGCCTTATGGGTCTTGGCGGGACAATCGGGCAAACCGGTACAGTTCCGGATGCAGTTTTCCCCATGGATGGCATCGGGATCCTCGACGGGGCAGTTTTCATTGTCGGTGCAGCCGGGAGTGGTCTCCCTGGTGGTCACAGCACTCAGCAGCACCACAGACCAAGTTTGCTCCGTGGTATTCAGCGGGGTCAGCACCCAGCCGTCTTCCGTGGCGGCCAGCAGGTGGGCACTGTCGCTGTCCACGCCGCTGATCTCGCCGTCACAGGGGGCGGTGAGGACACCGGTCTCATACATGGTCAGAAGCTCCTGAAGCAGTTCTTCGTACTCCCGGTGCTGATTGGCTCTGCGCTGCAATTCGCCTTCAAAGTCTCGGTCTTTCAGGGTAAACAGGGTAGCCCCGGAGGAAACGGTCTTTTCTTCTTTGG
>CAZFXB010000335.1:0-1521 GCA_964522835.1 uncultured Oscillospiraceae bacterium | reverse complement strand
GGCTGCTCTCCGGCACCGGCACCATGGCCAGCACCAACCCCCTCCGCTACCGTGGGTACTATTACGATACGGAAACGAAGCTGTATTATCTGGGCAGTCGGTATTATGACCCAGCAGTGAAGCGATTCATCAATGCTGACAATGCCACCCTGATCATATCCAATACAACTGCTTTAACAGACAAGAACCTATTTGCATACTGTGATAATAATCCAGTGAGCCGTAGTGATGATGGTGGAGAGTTTTGGGCTTCTGTCGTTGCTTCGGCTGTATTAGGTGGAGTTACTAGTGCAATTGATGCAGTTATTGCAGGAGAAAACACTACAGGAATTATCAGATCAGCTGCAAAGGGTGCCGTTTCCGGTGCGGTCGGTGGCGTTATTGGCGGCGTTCTTTCTGCTGCAAAAGCACCCGTTATCATAAAGACCGTTGTATCAGCCGCCCGTTCAGCAGCAAAGAATATTTACACTCAGAAGAAAGCAGACAAAAGTGCCAAGATTGATTGGTATAGCGTCACAACGTCTGTTGGATGCAGCTTACTATCATCATCCGTTTCAGCCATAAACTCTAGGGTCGTATCCAGTGCAACAAAAGATATGAGCAAGACCTCAGCACGTGTGGTGAAATATATTACAAGTACCGTAAAGAACACAGCAACATATACATACAATCTTGCATTTAAGACCATACGCAATGGACTTAGGAGGCAAACTGCATGATCAGCGATACCGTCTACACGTTTCGTCCCGATTTTGTTTCGAAGAAGAAGGCTATCCTTCTGTCCGTTGGCTTGGTCGCAGCAATTATCCTTAGTCTTTTATATGCATCGGCTGGAGACCCGTTCTCTTTTTTTGATACAATTACGGATTCTGATGATTTCTTGCTTATTACAGGGCTTTTCAGTAGCCTTCTTTTAGCTATTATCTTTTGCATTATTCACATATTCGTTGAACAACAAAGGAATAAAGATATCATCTATAGCGTGTCAAAAAATGGTATTGAAATTACTCTTTCCGGCGTTGTTGCAAGAAAGATTCCATGGAACAATGTGAAGGAAATCCGTGTGGCACACGGACCATGCGAGCCTGACTCGGAAATTATAAGTGGCCCATATGGCATCTATGTAATCCTTGAAAATGGAATAGGCAATCTATATAAGGAACGAAATCGGATATTGAATTTATCATTTTCTCCTGATAATCCGCAGACCATCCGGACTATGTGTATTTTTGAAATTTACAGAAGCGAAAGCTTGAAAAAATGTATTCAAGTAAAAAAACAGATACTGCTTCTGCATCATGGGTTGCCGGAACAATTTTAAATTATGCAATAGAGACACACATCCCCAAAGTAGTGTCGTATGCATCTGTGAGTACTATAAAAACTAAATCAACACCAACATTTTTAGCAAAACGAATACTACAATCCCTCCTAGCCTATTACTCGAGAAGCTGCTACCACCCCGGTAGCAGCTTCTCTTGCAAATCAGCTACACCTACGACAATCTGGATCGGGTGGTTC
>CAZFXB010000334.1:0-1526 GCA_964522835.1 uncultured Oscillospiraceae bacterium | reverse complement strand
CCGCCTTTCCGGTTGATTCTTTTTGTCTAAATCAGTATAATTAGTATACAGGAAAACAGCGTGAATTACCAGTATATTTTTAGCGAGGCGAGATTTATGTACGAAATCTATGAGAAAATCATTCATGTAGACTCCACCGATGTGGATCGGTACGACAGGCTTCGGCCCAGTGCGCTGCTCCGGTATTTTCAAGACATGGGAACCGAGCACACCCTTCTGGTGGGCATGGGTAGGGAGCATCTGGTGTCAGAGTTCCACGGATGCTGGATCCTGACCCGGGTGTGGTTCCGGCTGGAGCGTCCGATTTTGTCCGGAGAGAAGCTCCGGGTGGAGACCTGGCATCGGGGAATCAGTGGCATTCAGGTCTATCGGGATTTTCGAATTTATGCAGGGGAGGAGCCGGTGGGACAGGCAGTGTCTGCATGGGTGGTGGCCGATGTGGAGAGCCGAAAAATGCTCCGGCCCAAGAATATTCCTGCCATTGCGGCGGCACCGGTGCCCCAGGGGGCAGAAGGCCCCCAGCTGAAGCTGATAAAGGCCCCGGAGGGAAAGCAGTTCTCCTATGAAAAGACGGTGCGGTATGCGGATCTGGATGTAAACGGCCACATGAATAATACAAAGTACGCCGATGTTATGCTGGATGTGTTTACGCCGGAGGAGCTGGAGGAAAACTACGTGGCAGAAATGCAGCTGAATTACTCCCAGGAGTGCCGCTTTGGGGAAACCCTGGCTGTTTCCCGGTATATGGAGGGGGACAGCTGTTATATTGACGGCTGTGACAGGGACGGAAAACGTCGGTTTGAGGCGGCAGTCCAGCTGAGAAAGCCTTGACGGTATAGAGAAAACAGGGTACAATAGAGGAGAATACGAAAGAAAAACAAAGTGTGCTGTCCCGAAAACAGCTGGGGCAGCACTTTGTATAGGGAAAACGACTATGGTAGATATTTTTGTAAAAGACCTAATTAAATCCTTTGAGGTGGGAAAGAACCTGCTGGACGGCCTCAGTTTTGAGGTACAGCAGGGGGAACGTGTGGGGCTGCTGGGAAAAAACGGCGCCGGTAAAACCACCGTGTTCCGGATCCTGACGGAGGAAATTGACTATGACGAGGGCACGGTGGAGATCGCCCAGGGGAAGAAAGTGGGGCTGATTTCCCAGATTCCCAAGTATCCGGTGGGCTACACCGTGGAGGATGTGCTCCGCTGTGCCTTCCGGGAGCTCCGGGAGATACAGAAGAAAATGGAGCAGCTGGAGACAAAAATGATGGAGGATGCCTCGGAGAGCATTCTTCGGGACTATGACAAGCTGTCCACCCGGTATCAGGTGGGGGGCGGCTATGACATGGATGTGAATGTGGATAAGATCTGCAACGGCCTGGGGATCCCCAAAGAAATGCGGGAGCGGGAATTCTCCATGCTCTCCGGGGGAGAAAAGACCCGGGTGAATCTGGCTCGGCTTCTTCTGGAGGAGACGGACATTCTGCTGCTGGACGAACCCACCAACCATCTGGATATGAAGAGCGTAGAGT
>CAZFXB010000333.1:0-1545 GCA_964522835.1 uncultured Oscillospiraceae bacterium | reverse complement strand
TTGCCATTCTGGGTCAGGTAGCTGTAGACGGTGCTGCCCACGGTTTTACTGTCCCGAATTCCGGCCACATCGTAGGTGTAGGAAATGGTGGTGCTGTTGTTTCATGCGGTGGCAGCAGCCCAGTCAAACCGGACTACTGCCGTGCATGGTTATGGAGCAAAGAATCAGGTTGCGATAAGTTGGAAAATATTAGGACTACTTAGGCGTTTGCTTTTTTCGCAACTGTTTAGAGGGATGTAGCTTTCCTTCCGCTCGTAGTTGTTCTATTTTTTCCGCTTTTTGTTTTTTGCGTCGCCGCTTTTGGATAGAGGACCTAATATCCAAGACATGGATAATAACAGACAAAAGCAGAAATAACGTGACAACAATAAAAAACGGAAGGAAAATAAGATATACTACACGTAAATTATGTAGCTGATCTTGAGCGTCTATCAATGTGAGACCATCCATAGATATTGAGACAATTCTCCCGTAATTGCCTGTTAGAATATGGGGTGGAATAACGGATATTGTAATAAGGTTATTTTGGTTATCGTACAAGCAACTAATTGTATCTTCGTCTTCTGTCGCATCTACGGATAAGTGGTATCGTTTTTCATTATCCATAAAGATAACCCAGCCCCTAACTATCTCTGCACGCTGGATATAGTATTTCCCTGTGTAGTATTCCAAGTTCCCGTTCTTGATTATATTTGAATAAACCATGGGAGTAATTGTAACAATAATGAGGCCGACTATGCATATAAAGACAATCGTATTTTCGATTATCCCTAATAATTTGTTCTTAGGCGGTTTCATAACGACTTCCTCCGGTTGCCCATGTGTAGTATCTTCCAGTATACCAAGAAGCGCCCCATGATACTACGGATGACACACTACCGCTTATAAATTCGCCTTTCCCAGTTTTAATTGCATATTTTGCGGTATTAGATATAGTCTTTTTGGCAATCTTTTTTGAAGCTTTGAGCGTATTTCGTGAACAGATGGTTTTAAGAGCACTTCGTGTGTTTTTAACAATTGAACAGCTCTGCTTAAATGCACCCGTTCCCTCAGCACCCATAGCCCCAAATGCGGCACCTAGGGCAGCACCAGTTACTGTTTTTGCTACGGCCCCAGAAAGATTAACTTTTCCTTTTTTATATTCTTGATATGTACCCACAGCAGTATCAACACCGCTAAGCACAGCACTCACAGCAGCCTGCCCTAAAATGCCACCAACTCCAGTGGCTGCAAATGCACCGGATATTGCACCAGTTATCACAGATGTGACAATTTCTGGTCCCTCGCCTCCTGATAAGGTGGTTGATATACCACTGATAGCTCCTCCAACAACCGCACCAATAACAACATTGAGCCACAGCCCATCTTGATCATCAGCAATTGTTGGGCAATTTTCGCAGTAAGCAAACAGGTTTTTGCTCAGCATGGAGCTACCAGAAACGATTATTTCAGGAACATCCGCAGTCAAAAACCGCTTCACAGCCGGGTCGTAATACCGGCTGCCCAGGTAGTACAGTTTTGTGTCGTTATCGTAGTAATATCCAC
>CAZFXB010000332.1:0-1551 GCA_964522835.1 uncultured Oscillospiraceae bacterium | reverse complement strand
GATTTACACTGGAGGGGGCAGAGCCTGTTTCCAGCTGGAAATCATCAAAGTAGGCGTAGGTATAAGCGTCCTCCAGGGTCAAAAAAAGAGAAGCTGCTACCGGGGTGGTAGCAGCTTCTCAGAGAAAATTGGTCTAGGAGGGCTAGTATCGAGTGTGGTCACAGGCATAAACGGCCTGAGCAGAAGTGTTTATAAAGACGAATTGCCCTTATAGCTGGCGTTCAGCACCGGATGTACGGAGCTGCTGACCGAGGCCACATTGCCCAGGTCATCGCAGGTGAAAATCAGCTGGAATGGAGACAACGGTCAATTGGTAACATCCGTTGTATTTGTGTTGAACGGAAGCAGATAATTAATGTGAAACCAACCATCATACTCGAATATATCACCTGAATCACCGATCCCAGTTGGACAACCGAAAAAGGAAAAAGAATGTCCATCCTCCAGTTCACATACAATTCTGCGTTTGTAAATGGATGTAGCAGTATATTGCTTCAGATCCCCTGTTGACGTATCTAACTGTAGGTTTAGCACTAACGTTAGAAGAAACGCTACAGCTATACAGTGTATCCAAATCCATTGTGATTTTTCATCATCCAATTCCAACCGGTAAGAAAAGAAACCAATGAGCATCAATGCAAGGATGACAAACAAAAAACAGACCCAAAGAAATGGGCGACAGCCCATTTGAAATCTGTCACACAAAACAGACAGGCTCACAGCTTCGGGAATTACATGAATATAGGTAGGAAGCCAGATATGCTTTTTATTAAAACTAGTGTTCTTGGATGCTACCGTTAAAAACAAAAAGTAAAGAATGGGCTGTACTATAGAAATCAGACAGACAATGATAGTTACGGCTTGGTTTACATATCCCCACAGAAGCACAATAACAGGGATGATTGTTGCAGACAGCACAGCTGCAACAACACAGCCGTAATATACATTGGATAAGTGTCCAACAGAGAGATTAATGCAGCTAGAAGATGTGTGCTTTGAATTTATATACCAATATAAGCAGCATATTGCTATCAAAAGAGCGACAGCTACACCTTGGGGAAGATAGTGAGGAATGAGCACCCAGGCAAAGATAACGAAGAAAAATACAGTTAGGTTTATTGTTGATTTCAAGATCGGTTCCTCCCTCAGAATTCAAAAGCGAACAGGCGTGTAGCCGAGACGACTGCCACGGATTCCAGAAGAATAGGAGACTGACTGTGATGAACGATTTGGGCTGGGTGCATTTGAGTTGCTTATGGTGGTATGATCTACCCCATAGGTTGTATTATTATTGGCTATATTAGTATAAGCTTTTGAGGTGGCATCAGCAGTTGTGTAGACAAGTGTTTCGCCAATATCGACCACTAGATTTACGATAAAGTCTCCACCTTCCTTGCCTACTGATTTCAACAGTTTACCTCCTACTTTACCAATAGTTGCATCCACGAAAGTCCACGCAAAAACTGATTTAAACGTATTAATCCAATGAATTGATACCATCGGATCGTTTGCCAATGTTTCGTAGACTTCACCAATTAAGGAAATGGCAAG
>CAZFXB010000331.1:0-1558 GCA_964522835.1 uncultured Oscillospiraceae bacterium | reverse complement strand
GAATCTTACAGTTAGGAATAATAAATTCAGCAGGCATATCTACACCATCTGGAGTTCTAAACAATGTAGAAGCTTCAAGGTAATAGTTACCACCGAACTTGTCAGCGGAAATATCAATCTGCTGAGCGCCAGATTTCTTTTCAACATAGTAATCTACAAGAACAGAACATCCATTGCTAAATACAGTCATATCATTTTCGCCTTCTTGAACCTTACCATCTATTGTAATAGTTCTCTTAGCGGGAACTGTAACTACGCATACACCATCAACAAGTTCAGAAGTAGAAGCAATATATGGTTCTGTTACTGCTTCATTACCATCATAAAGCATTACATAAATATAATCTTCTGTAGCTTGTTCGGGAATATAAGCTATATCAGAAAGTTCAATTTTTAATGTGCCGTTTTCAACTTTAGTAGCATCTGTAATTTCTGTTACGTGTTGATAAACAGGAGCTCCGTCTGTAGCTTCAATAAGTCCAGCACCAGAAAGAATCATAAAGCTTTGAGGAGAAAGAAGTGCATCTTCCATTGTGAAAGTTACTGTTCTTTCACCTTCCCAAGCCATCAATCTAGCGTTACCACGACCACCCTGTGCATATACAGTTGTAGCTGCGCCTTCCATAGAAGAAGTTTTTAAAGTATCGAAGTAAAGAACTGGTTCGTTCTTATAAAAAAGTTTATTACCGATTTTTTGCGCTGTCTTAGCTTTTAAAACAACGTCGCATATTTCTCTTACACCAAATCGCATAACATTTTCCTCCTTAAATTTTAAGTTTTTAATGGATATTTTTCATCCAATCTTCGACCGTGCCTTCTGGTTTACCACCAGCCAGTCGAACTTTCATATCTAAATCCCAATTCTTATACAAGCCATAACGCTCTACTAAATCGCCTATCTAAAAGGGTGTTAGTTGCATTAAGTCTTGCAAAGACATAGAATTAAGTGCAATAGTGAGAATCGAAAGATACTAAGTATATAAGCTCTAAGTTCCACCCTTTTGAGCAGCCACTCTCTCTCTACCTCGCATAAGTTTTTCCGCAATCGCTCTTGCTTCGGCATTCGCTGGATTAAACCCCCTCTAATCCTCCGGGCCGTTATATAAGCAAAACACTTTGCGGACAATACTCTACAAATCTTCAAAATTATTTTCATCAATTATAAAACTATCTTTTTCTTTTGTAATAATAATTGATTGCTAAGTAAAGATAGGATTGTGACCTGGAAACAAAAGTCGTAATACCTATAAAACTATATCTTTTTTATCTTTCAAATCTGGTTGAGACATTATTGTCATAAATATTTGAAAATTGTTTTGGTCTGATAAATCTATTTTGGCCTAAGCGGCTATAGAGTTTTTATCAACACAAAGATACTAAGCACCAGTAAAAAAATTCAACTCTCCCAAGAGAGAAATTTCATAAACTGTTGGTTGGTGCAGAATAAGACGACATGAAGGTACTGGAATATCAATGCCTGTCATTAAGGATAAAGTTATATTATCCATTATTTACTCTTTCGTTAAATTCTCTAATGAACTAGTCATCAGAAATAGGA
>CAZFXB010000330.1:0-1573 GCA_964522835.1 uncultured Oscillospiraceae bacterium | reverse complement strand
GATACGCTTCCATGTTGGATGTACCTACCTGCGTCATTTTATCTTCAATCATGGACTTTTCCTCCTGCGTGACACGGAAGCGGATCATGATATTTCGTTTGCGTTTTTCCATGTCAACGCTCCTGTGTTTTAGATTTAGGCTTTGCAAGCACAGACGGTTTCGGAAGCGGTTCGTTCAATTTACCGAGGATGGACGGTTTCTTTTCTATTTCTTCACGGAATTGCTTGATAAACAAATCCGTCAATCCGGGGTGACAACGATCTACCACATACCGGCACCGGTTCTGTTCGTCAGCAACAGGAATAGTCTTCGCCCATGCTTTGTTGGTATCGGAAATCCGTCCGTCCCAGTCCTTCTGCTGTACCGTTGCAGCAAGGACATACCGGATTCGTTCCACCGGAAATTGTGCCATCACCTGTGCTGCGGCTGTTTTGGTATCAATGCTCCAGTTATGATAATTTTCGTTTACCGCTTTTTCGATTGCTTCCTTGCAGGCAATATTCGCCTGCAGAGATTCCCGGTACTGCGGCAATTCGCCATGTTCTTTGGCATATGCGGCAGTATGCGGGTAAACGGCAGTATTATCCATCGCCGGAAGGACATAATTGTTATCATCGATCTTCACAAGCTGTTCCGGGGTCTGGAATACCTGTTTGTACTTCGAAATCAAAGTTTCTGGAATAGATGCGAAATTGTCCTCACTCAGTCCGACGATCAGGAATTTGCCCACAAGAACATCATAGATATGCCCGTACTCGTCACGCAGCGCACGGTTGAACGGCATCCCCATCAGTTTGCCCTCGTCTGCACATATGATGGACACAGCATCTTCGTAGGGGTAAATTGCTTGAATATCTCCGCCGACTTCACGCTGAAGGGATTCCAGTCCGCTTTGAATTTCCTGCACATATGGCTTCACACCCGGTTCTACGGCGATTACAGTCATCATCTCCGGAACAGGGAGCAGTACGCTGTCCAGCATATCTTTGTCATAAGCATAAATATAAAAATTGTAGTCCCCTTTGCTCGGATTGAGCCGCAGCATATAGCTGTTTTCCTCCGTATCCACCCGGAAGCCGTATTCTTTAGTATAGTTTCCATCGAATCCGGCATCGGGATTGGTACGACAGTATGCGGCAAGTGCGTTTCTATCTTTCAGAATTTCTTTATCGAACCGGAGCTGATTCACCACGGTGTCAAATTCTGTCTTAAACACATCGGTTTTCAGTCCGGGATTATGGTCGTCCCAACAGGTAAAGAAGCCTTTTCCATCGGTGTCCATATCTCCTCGCAGGTGTCCGATGCAGCCGGATTTCTGCATGATTTCAGGTTCCTGTGTGTATGTATATGCCCGTTCTTCGGGCGTCATGGGGCGGATAGTAATGTTCATATAGAATTTCCTCCTGAAATATTGATATGATTTAGGTTGCTTTCTTCATAATTATGTGATATACTTGAACCGAGGTGGTGATCGAATGGCATACAGCGAGCAGCAGTGGAAGGAAGCGAAAACGAAATGCCGCCTGAACGATGAAGAAATCGCCATCGCCAAGCGGCTGGGCATCAATCCGA
>CAZFXB010000329.1:0-1587 GCA_964522835.1 uncultured Oscillospiraceae bacterium | reverse complement strand
CTGGGCAGCCGGTATTATGACCCAGCTGTGAAGCGATTTTTGAATGCGGATGGGTATGCATCTACAGGGCAAGGGTTTGTTGGGTACAATATGTTTGCGTATTGTAATAATAATCCGGTCAGCATGACAGACAATAACGGGGATGATGCTATCTATGTTGCTGATCTCAATCTTCCAATTGTCGGACACGCCATGCTTTACCTCCAAGATGATATGGGTAATTGGTATATGACAGAATATGCGGGTATCAACCGTGACAAATCCACTGCCCAGGTACGAGTCTATATTGCGGACACAGATATAATTGAAGCAATGCTAGCTGGAGAATCTGTTGGAAAATATGAATATGTATATATTCCTGGAGATTTCACCGCAAGCCTAGACAAAGCAAACAAACTTGTTGACTCCGATTATGGTGGATATAATCTTTTGACAAACAACTGCCTTGATTATGCACGAGATATTCTAACATCTGGCTCTTTTTCCTCTCCTGCTATGTGCAACACAGCAAAATCATGCATTACGTGTGTCCCGTCAAGCTACGGTCGTGCCTTAACCAAAGCCAAAAACTTCGTATGTTGTGCAAAGACATTTTCTCAAGGGAAAAATGCAAAGCAATCTGTCAAACCAAAGTCATCGAAGGGAGGGCGTGGTTATGTTGTGGCCCGTGTTTAAAAAAAGATCCACCAAGATACGGTGTATCATAGGACTTTTGGGGGCATTGGTGTTGATCTTCGGATATCTCATTGTCCTTCAGCCCGTTGTTTCAAGAGCCTTAGGTACAACAGATTACCAAGACGGCCTGAACTATTACACAGATGGTTCTTATAAATCTTATCCCTCTGGTGATCGCTTGGATATGGTATTAGAGGCTCATAAGGACTATCTCAACGGCGAAATGATTGGCTTCTTCCACATAGATTATCGACGCTTTGACAATCCATTTTACGGAAAACACCCAGATTTCTTTTCCGTGAATTATAGGTTTGATCCCGATATGTATTACCAAACCGTTGAGCAAATTGAACATTCCTTTGAAGAGATATCCAATCAATGGAATCCAGATTTGTACAGGATATTCCAGTCCACATACGCTACAGGCGTGAATGGCGACCTGGCCATGCTTGTGGTGAGTGATACGTATTCCAGTATTGCGTGCGTCTTTGTATCAGATTATGGGAAGACGAGAGGGTACGAAGTTCCCTTGAATCGTTTGTTGAAGAATGTGGATATTACCGGAAATCTATAATCAGGCATGGCAGCAGTTCGGGTTAACTGGGCTGTTGCCACCGCTGGAAACAACAGCACCACCGTTTCCTACACCTACGATGTGGCGGGCATTCGTGACAGCAAAACCGTTGGCAGCACCGTCTACAACTACCAGACCCAAAACGGTAAAGTAGCTCGGCAAACCTGGGGCAGCCATACTCTGGATATCATCTACGATAACCAGGGCAATCCCTCCTGCTGCATCTACGATGGAACTAAGTATATCTATGTTCTGAACCTTCAGGGTGACGTGATCCGGCTGATCAGCACCACCGGCTCCACCGTCGCCAGCTATGTATACGATGCCTGGGGCAACAT
>CAZFXB010000328.1:0-1598 GCA_964522835.1 uncultured Oscillospiraceae bacterium | reverse complement strand
CGCTCATAAGCGCAAAGGAGAAGGCTGCCAATATGATGCAGATAATTCCCCGAGTTCGATTATTCATTATTTCAGCTTCTTTCGTTTTCTTTCCCATCTTCCTGCTCCGTCACCGCCAGAGAAGAGAGCACCTGAGGGGATCCATATCGTCCCAGCTCCAGTATCATATAGCTGCACAGCAGATTCAGTGCCACCTGATCGTGTTCGTAGGGCAGGTTGAACAGCTCGCTGATCCGTCCCAACCGATACAGCAGGGTATTTCTGTGAATACAGAGGGCCGCCGCAGTCCGATCCTTATTGTGCATATTAAAGGAGAATACCCGCATGGTCTCATCGTAAGATGTACCATTTTTCTGATCGAACTCCCGCATTTTAAAGATGGCGGGATGTATAAATGTCTCCGGCGTATCCTTCTCCAGTACAGACAGAAAAATAGGCAGGGGCATCAGGTCAGAGAAGGTGGTGGACTTTTCCTTTCCCAGTTGGAGGGCCAGCCGGGCAGTGAGCAGCGCCTGGCGGTAGTGCACCCGGGTCTCTCTGGGATCCTTAAAGCTGTCGGAGATGCCGCAGATCATATCGTGAGTACCGAAAAACTCAAAAAGCCGATTGGCCATGGACACCTTTGGCATGGGGGTGCCGGAGCCATGGGGCTCCTCGTTACCGTAAAGGGTCACAATATTGTTGTCATAGATAACGCAGATCACATTTCGATAGAGCTGCTGAAGCTCCCGAACTGCATACTCCGCAAAGGCCCGCTGAGAGGCCAGGGCACCGATGGTGGTCACGCAGATGGTATAATCCGGCTGCATGGTGCCGGAAATGGCTTCGCAGGCCAGCCGCTCAAGGTGCTGGGGGGTGTTGGGTGCCAAAAGGTCCTCCAGCTTGGTGGAAAGGGACAGGTTCCAGCTGCCCATGGACTTGATTCGGCTGGAGATACGAAGCCGGATGGCGTCCAGCACCAGCTCAATAATCTCGTAGTCCTCTTCCCCGGGGGCCTCCCCCTGCCAGAATACAATAAGGTGTCCATGAACATTGTTGTCCTGAACCACTTCCGCAAACAGCCGGGGGGATTTGGCACAGGAGCCGGTGTTGGCAAAGAAGGGCTTGTAGAATGCCTTCTTTCCGGACAGAAATTCGTCCAAAGTCTCCAGAATCTGTTCCCGATTCATGGCTTTATTCTCAAAAATACTGTCCCACTCCCGGTTGCCAATGGGCTCCGCAGGATACATGGACACCACATGAAAGTATTCATCCACAAACAAAATAGGCTTTCCCAGCACCTCATAGGCTGCCGACAGCACATTGTTAGTAGACTGGTTGCAGACCGCTTTATAGAGTTTTTCATACACAAATGCCATGCGATCATCCAACATAAGCCCACCTCCAAAAATCATATTACCTTTATTTTAACGAATCCCCACTCTAATTGCAACAGCTTCCAAAAAAACTTCTGCGATGCACTGGTGCGGAAGCACCCTTGCCTCGCCCCGCACCGTCGGAGAGGGGAAGAAAGGCAGTTCGGTTTTTCACCTGTGCGGGAGCACCATAACCTTCTCCTGGGAGAAGGGGGACCGCCCCGAAGGGGTGGTGGATGAGGG
>CAZFXB010000327.1:0-1656 GCA_964522835.1 uncultured Oscillospiraceae bacterium | reverse complement strand
AGAACCGTGAAGGCCGCAAGGAGTACACCCCCGAGGACTTCTCCAAGGTTCTGGCCACCAACCTGACCGGCACCTTCATGTTCTGCCAGGAGGCTGCTCGTCAGATGATTAAGCAGAACGAAACCAACGGCAAGAAGGGCGGCCGTATCATCATCACCGCTTCCGTGGGCGGCTTCATCGGCGGCAAGGGCGTTGTTGGCTACGGCGCTTCCAAGGCTGGCTGCCTGAGCCTGGCCCGCACCATGGCAAACAACTTTGGCCGTGAGAACATCACCGTCAACTGCATCTGCCCCGGCTACGTTGTAACCCCCCTGAACGAGGAGTTCTTCATCGACGCAGAGGGCAACGAGACCGCTTACTACAAGCAGCAGTCCAAGTCCACCGCTGTTCGCCGTCTGGGCACCATCGAGGAGATCGCAGGCCCCGTTCTGGCGATGTGCTCCGATTCCTTCAGCTACATGACCGGTACCTACATCCTGGCCGATGGCGGTCAGTCCATCCCCGCTGAATAATATCGTCGCAAGTGGAGCCACACGGCATCCCACGAAATGTAACTTGAAAGGAGCTTCTCCCATGGAGTATGCAAATATTATTTATACTGTAAATGACGGCATTGCTGTCATTAAGCTGAACCGCCCCAAGGCCCTGAACGCTCTGAACTCCGAGATCAACGCTGACATCATGTCCGCCATCAACGAGGTCAAGGCTGATCCCTCTGTCCGTGTCCTCATCGTCACCGGCTCCGAGCGTGCTTTTGCCGCCGGTGCTGATGTAAAGGAAATGGCCGAGGCTACCCCCCGCTACGCCCGTGAGTTCTGCGGTCTGGCCATCGACATCAACAACGAGCTGGAGTCCCTGTCCATCCCCACCATCGCTGCTGTGGGCGGCTTCGCCTTCGGCGGTGGCTGCGAGATGACCCTGGCCTGCGACTTCCGTGTAGGCGGCACCCGTACCACCCTCTCCTTCCCCGAGGTGGGCCTGGGCATTATCCCCGGTGCCAACGGCTGCGCCCGTGCCACTGCTATCGTTGGCCCCGCAAAGGCAAAGCAGCTGGTTATGCTCACTGAGATGATCCCCGGCAAGCAGGCCTATGATCTGGGCCTCCTGAACTGGTACGTAGAGGCTCCCGCCGAGCTGAACGCTGCCGCTGCCGAGGCCAAGAAGGCATTCAAGGCTGCTAAGAAGGCCGGCGCCGAGAACCTGGACGAGCTGAAGGCTGCCAACAAGGCCGCTGAGGCTGCTGCCGCTGCTGCCGAGTACGAGGCCATTATGGCCAAGGCCATGGATGTAGCAAAGCAGCTCATGTCCAAGCCCGGCTGCGCCCTCGCCGCTGCCAAGACCGCCATCAACAAGGCTGCCATCGAGACCGTTGCTGCTGGCAAGGCTGCCGAGACCACCGAGTTCACCCTTCTGTTTAACACCCATGACCAGAAGGAAGGCATGGCCGCTATGATTGAAAAGCGTACCGCTGTTTTCACCAACAACTAAGCTTTCTTTGGAACCCGTCCCGGTTGGGGCGGGTTCTTTGCATCTTATTTGAGGAAAAAGGCAGCAGTGAAGAAGTACAGCTGTGGAAATCGGTATAAATTCGCCGGAAGTTGTATATCATTACAACCCGCTTTTGCCGGCCGGTTGAGGGTGACCGAAGGGAATGCC
>CAZFXB010000326.1:0-1664 GCA_964522835.1 uncultured Oscillospiraceae bacterium | reverse complement strand
AGGCTGCTCCCGGCGGCACTGTGAAGAAGGGCGAAGTCGTTAAGGCTGTTATCGTTCGTACCCGCCACGGCGTTCGCCGTCAGGACGGTACCTACGTCCGCTTCGACGAGAATGCCGCTGTCATCATTAAGGACGACAGAAACCCCAGAGGCACCCGTATCTTTGGGCCTGTGGCAAGAGAGCTCCGTGACAAGGATTACATGAAGATCCTGTCCCTGGCTCCGGAAGTCATTTAAGGGGGTACAGATTTATGAACATTAAGAAGAATGATACCGTGGTTGTTCTGTCCGGCAAGGACAAGGGCAAGCAGGGTAAGGTCCTGGCTACCATGCCCACCGTTGATAAGGTGCTGGTAGAGGGCATCAACATGGCTGACTGCCACGTTCGTGCTACCCGTCAGGGTCAGGAGAGCGGCATCATCCGTAAGGCCATTCCCATGAGAGCCAGCAAGGTTCAGGTTGTCTGCCCCAAGTGCGGCAAGGCTACCCGTATCGGCCACACTGTTCTCGAGGAGAACGGCAAGAAGAAGTCCGTCCGTACTTGCAAGAAGTGCGGCGAGCAGATTTAAGAAAGGAGCGTAATTGATTATGCCTAGACTCAAGGAAAAATACAAGGCTGAGATCGCTCCTGCTCTTATGCAGAAGTTCCAGTATAAGAGTGTCATGGAGATCCCCAAGATCGATAAGGTTGTCGTAAACGTCGGTTCTTCCGAGGCTAAGGACAACGCTAAGGTCGTGGAAGCCATCATTAGAGACATTACCACCATCACCGGCCAGAAGGCTGTCCCCACTAAGGCTAAGAAGTCTGTTGCAAACTTCAAGGTTCGTGAGGGTCAGACCGTTGGTGTGAAGGTTACCCTGAGACAGGACAGAATGTGGGAGTTCCTGGATCGTCTGTTCAACGTGGCTCTGCCCCGTGTTCGTGACTTCCGTGGTATCAACCCCAACTCCTTCGACGGCAGAGGCAACTACTGCTTCGGCCTGAAGGAGCAGCTGATCTTCCCTGAGATCGAGTACGACAAAATCGACGCCACTCGTGGCATGGACATCGTTATTTGTACCACTGCCAAGACTGACGAGGAAGCAAAAGAGCTGCTGACCCTGGTGGGCGCACCCTTCTATAACTAATGGAGGACTGAAGTATGGCTAGAAAGTCTATGGTAATGAAGCAGCAGAAGGACCCCAAGTTCTCTACTCGCTACTACAATCGCTGCAAGATCTGCGGCAGACCCCATTCTTATCTGCGCAACTACGGTGTGTGCCGTATTTGCTTCAGAGAGCTCGCCTACAAGGGCCAGATTCCTGGCGTCCGGAAGGCAAGCTGGTAATATAACGGGCACCGGAAGTCTCCCGCCGCTCCGGGCGGGATGATACTCCGGGGTCACAACAGCCGAAAGACTGTAATAATTTTAGGAGGTTCACAAATGCAAATCACAGATCCTATCGCTGATATGCTCACACGTATCAGAAACGCCAACAACGCGAAGCATGAGTCTGTCAACATCCCTGCTTCCAAGCTGAAGCTGGCTATTGCCAAGATCCTGTTCGAAGAGGGCTACATCAAGTCCTATCAGTTCGTTGAGGATGGCTGCCAGGGTGTCATCAAGGTCACCCTGAAGTACCAGGGCAAGGAGAAGGTCATCACTGGTCTTCGCCGTGTGTCCA
>CAZFXB010000325.1:0-1670 GCA_964522835.1 uncultured Oscillospiraceae bacterium | reverse complement strand
CAACGATGGAGAGTTACTATACCACAAAAGTGAATCATGATCTCTACGGCGGTTCCGGCAAATAAGGACTGCCGTTTTTCATGTTCACAGAAAGGAGACACATGACCGAATATCTGCTGCGCCGATTGGTAGTACCGCCTTAGTGCGGTGAATCTATCGAAAACACTGAAAAATTCACGCAAAATTACGGCAAAAGGAGAAAAAATGAACCATTCCGCACACAAAAACAACAACCGCAAAAACAGTAATAAAATCTACAAAACCGCAGGTATTATCATCGCCATTCTAATTGTGATCGCCTTTCTGCTCTTAGCTTTCCGTGGCTGCGAAGGTGATAAGCCAATCTACAACACAGCCGAAACCGGTCCCGGAATCGTGTATGACGATGGTGCAGTACAGGGCGGTTGGGATGAAGCCGATACTGACAAGATCATCGCTTCTCTCAACGAAAAAGTGGAGGAAGGCATGATCAACATCTCGATGAATACCTCCCCGAATTTCCGTGACGGAACTGCCGAAGGCAATCTCATGATCGTCAACGAAGGCATCAACCGCTATCCGCAGGTCGTTGAAATCAGCCGCAACGATACGGGTGAAATGATCTACAAGTCCGGTGCGATTCCCGTGGGCAGTAAGATCGAACACGCCAAGCTGGGAGTTGATCTTCCGGCAGGTACTTACGACTGCACCGCCATGTTCTACAACGTAGACCCCGATACCGGCAGCTATCTCGGCTGCGCCGGTGCTATCATCAGCATTACGGTTCTTGAGTAAACCGTAAATCTATAAAAATCAAAATTTTATCAAAATCAAAAGGAGAAACCTACATGAAAAAGTTTATCGCTCTTGCACTCGCTCTCTGCATGGCTCTGTCCGCTTCCATCTGCGCTTCTGCCGCTGAAATCAGCACCGACGGCGGTTCCGGCAGTACCCCTGTCTACCTCAGTTCCACCGAGGACGGTACTCTCGACGGTGATCCCTCCGCAACTGCCATGTCCGTAACCGTTCCCACCGCACTCCCGATGGCAATGTCCCAGACCGGTGATGTGACCACTGCCGATAACTGCCAAATCATCAACAATTCCTACGGTGCGGTTCGCGTTAAATCCGTGACCATCACCACTGCCAACGGCTGGCGTCTGACCACTTTCGGAGACAAGTCCATCCTCGCTTCCGAAAAGGTGGATTCCAATAAACTTGGATTTGCACTCTCCATTGGCGGCGGGAATCAGGTTGTAACCGATACTTCCGATGAATCCATGCAGATGCTCATTTCCGCACCCATCGCAGGCTGCTACATGAGCGGTGCGTGTAACACTTCGGGCAATGCGGTTTCCGTGGACTATGAAGCCATCGTAACCCCTCTGTCCGCTGCTGTCACCAACGCCAACATCGCGAATGTGGTATTCGTGATCGAATGGGATACCGCGGCGTAATCGAAAATCATTGAAAATTTGAAAGGAGATCACTTAATGACTAACTTCAAAACCAAACTCATCTCTATCGCACTCGCCGCTTGTATGCTGTGTGCCGCATCTGTTTCTGTATCTGCCGCTGAAATCGACAAAAGCGGCGGTTCAGCAAGCACTCCCGTCAATCTGACCACCACCAACGGCGGTCTTGACGAGGACGGCACGGGTGGCGGCACTGTTACCCCCACCAAACTGAAC
>CAZFXB010000324.1:0-1676 GCA_964522835.1 uncultured Oscillospiraceae bacterium | reverse complement strand
GGAACACCTGGACCCATCCCTGCGGCCATCTGCCTCCCCATCCCAACGTCTGGATTGCTGAGGAGTTCAAGAAGTCCGGCAAAATCCATGTTCCCATCACCGCCGTTTCCGGCTTCGGCACCATGGCTGAGGCAGAAGAGGCTCTGGCTGAGGGCAAGTGTGACTTCGTTGCCATTGCCCGTGCTTTCATCGCTGACCCCGACATGATGAACAAGGCCATGAAGGGCAACGAGGACGACGTGGTTCCCTGCGTCAAGTGTATGCGCTGCCACGATACCGCCGTATTCGGCCACCAGTTCGGCTGCACCGTGAACCCCAAGGTGGGCCTGGAGAACCACATTGAGAAGATCGAGGCCCAGGGCCCCGAGAAGATCAAGAAGGTTGCTGTCATCGGCGGCGGCCCTGCCGGTATGTATGCTGCCATCACCGCCGCAAAGCGGGGCCATGAGGTCACCCTGTACGAGAAGGAAGATCATCTGGGCGGCGCTCTCAGCTTCTCCGACTTTGTTTCCTTCAAGTATCCTCTGAGAAGCTACAAGGACTACCTGGCATACCAGGTGAAGAAGCAGAACATTCGCCTTATGCTGAACACCGAGGCTACCCCCGAGATGCTCCAGGGCAACTACGACGCTGTCATCATCGCTGTAGGTGCCGAGCCCCTGATCCTGCCTCTGCCCGGCATCGAGAACGGCGTTGTTGCTACCTCCGTCTACGGCAAGGAAGACTCTCTGGGCAAGTCCGTCGTAATCATCGGCGGCGGCCAGGTAGGCTGTGAGACCGCACTTCACCTCTGCGAGAAGGGCATCAAGGTTTCCATCGTAGAGATGCAGTCCAAGCTGGCTCCCGATGCTTCTCCCACCTGCCGTGCCGAGATGATGGTTCTGCTGGACGACGAGGCCAAGAAGGGTATGTTCACCGAGCTGACCTCCGCTCGCTGCAAGTCCGTGGCTCCCGGTGCTGTTACCTACACCGATGCCGAGGGCAACGAGCAGACCGTCTACGGCGATACCATCGTGCTGGCTTCCGGTATGCGTTCCAAGAGTGCTCTGGCTGACTCCTTTATGATGATCGAGGATGCCGAGTGCGTAGAAGTGGGCGACTGCGTCCGTGCAAGAACCGCCGAGTGGGCAACCCGTGAGGGCTACTACGCAGCAGTAAAGCTGTAATTCCGGAATATTGAAATCCGCCAGCGGGCTCCGCTGGCGGATTTTTTCTTTGGAGTGGATGGGTTCTAAGGACTGCGTGCAAACGGCGGCTTGAGGGCAAGCCGCCCTACAGTTCTCAGGGAGCCTTGGATTTGCCCTGGGGCCGGTTGTCCCACGGCAGTTCTTCGTAGCCGTAGGGCCGGTTGCCCTCAACCGGCCGGCAGAAACAGGGTGTAATTACATACATTTTCGGGCGAATACGTACAAATCTCCAAATCAGCACCAATGCAAAAAAGGACTGCCCCTTTCGGAGCAGTCCTTAAAAATTTGGGAGAATTACACGCCGTAAGCCTCGCAGTAGTTCTCATAGGCCTCCTGATAGAGGTCGATGCACTCCTGGAGACCCATCTCGTCCAGAGTAGCCATGAAGTTATCCCAGTCCTCTTCGAAGTTGTACTCGCCCATGACGAACTTGAACACTTCGGTGGAAGCGAAGGTGGAAAGGTCACTCCAGATCTCGGAGTAACGGGT
>CAZFXB010000323.1:0-1686 GCA_964522835.1 uncultured Oscillospiraceae bacterium | reverse complement strand
CTCCAGAATGGACAGAAAGAAAAACAGCACCACAATGGTAGGCAGAAAACTGAGCACACTGCCTACACCGGCGAAAACGCCGTCAATAATCAGGGACTGCACCACCGGATTGATTCCATAAGCCGTCAGCGCACCATCGCACAGATTGGTAAACCAGCCAATCCCCGTCTCCATGGCATCAGAGAGCCACACGCCCACCAATCCAAAGGTCAAATAAAATACCAGCGCCATAATACCCACAAAGGCAGGCAGAGCCGTATACTTTCCCGTTAGGATCCGGTCTATTTTTTCGCTGCGTACCCGTTCCCGGCTTTGGTGGGGATGCACCACCGACTCCCGACATAGATCAGAAATAAAGGAAAACCGCATATCCGCCAGCGCCGCCATACGATCCAGGCCCCGTTCCTCCTCCATCTGGAGGAGCATGTGCTCCAGTCCATCCTTTTCATTTTGATCCAGGTGCAGGGCCTCTAAAATAGGCATATCCCCTTCAATCAGCTTGGTGGCAGAGAACCGCACCGGCAGCCCCGCACTTTGGGCATGATCCTCGATCAGATGGGTCACTGCATGGATACAGCGGTGTACTGCGCTTCCCTGCCCCTGACTGCTGCAAAAGTCGTTTCGAGCAGGGACAATGCCGTACCGGGCCACCTGAATACAGTGATCGATCAATTCGTCAATACCCTCGTTTTTGGCCGCTGAAATGGGCACCACCGGCACGCCCAGCGCCGCCTCCAGATCATTGATCTGAATGGTTCCGCCGTTGACCCGCACCTCATCCATCATATTAAGGGCCAGCACCATGGGGATTCCCAGTTCAATGAGCTGGATGGTCAGATAGAGATTCCGTTCAATGTTGGTGGCATCTATAATATTGATAACGCCGTCAGGCTTATCCTCCATCAGAAACTGCCGGGTGACAATTTCCTCGCTGGTGTAGGGAGACAGGGAATAAATTCCCGGCAGATCCGTCACCGTAGCCTCACTGTGGCCCCGGATCACCCCGTCCTTCCGGTCTACTGTTACCCCAGGGAAGTTGCCTACATGCTGATTGGAGCCGGTAAGCTGGTTAAACAGGGTGGTCTTGCCACAGTTTTGATTGCCCACCAGAGCAAAAGAAATCGGTTCTCCTGCCCGAATCTTCTCTTTGCCCCTTTTTATACCCTCGCCCACACCGGGATGGGGCACCACAGACCGTCTCCGCTCCCGCTGTGCCACATCGTGGGCATTATGTACATCAGAAAGGGATACCCTGGCTGCATCCGCCTTTCGCAGCGTCAGTTCGTACCCTCGAAGCCGCAGCTCCAGCGGATCTCCCAGCGGAGCCGCCTTAATCATGGTGACCTCCACCCCCGGCGTAAGGCCCATGTCCAAAATGTGTTTACGAAGAGATGGCTCCTGACAGTCCACCGAGGCAATCACCGCATCCTTCCCCGGCGCAAGCTGATCCAGCGTCATATCACACACCTCCAACTACTTTATATACTCCGTTCTATGTTAGCATCTGCCCTGCATTCCGTCAAGTATCCGGCACAAGGAATTTCCGGCATGGTCATACACCACCCCGGCCCCCGCTGTCTCAGCCCACAGCAAAAATAATTTTTTTCGTCTATATTTCATTCTAGAATTTAGTCTAGTTATAATATCCTTGATTTATAACGCAATTTACCAGGGAAGTCAAGGGTT
>CAZFXB010000322.1:0-1689 GCA_964522835.1 uncultured Oscillospiraceae bacterium | reverse complement strand
TTGGCCCCAAGGAGCCCTGCACCCGTGCTCAAATCGTCACCTTCCTGTGGCGGTATGCCGGAAAGCCCCAGCCCTCCAGCCAGAAGCACAACTTTACGGACATTGTAAAGGGCTCTTCCTACTATGATGCCGTTCTTTGGGCCGTAGAAAAAGGTATCACCACTGGCTCTGACGCCACCCACTTCTCCCCCAAAGATCCCTGTACCCGAGCACAGGGCATGACATTCCTGTATCGGTATAATAACACAAAATAATTGTAAATCACCTCCGGGCATGTTCCTGGAGGTGATTTTCTTCAAGCAGCCATAGTTCGTGCCGTTTTCATAGCCGGGCGTTGATTGCTTCTTCGCATCTTTACAGAGCTGCTGTTCTGACATAACCGTCATTTCTTCTTGACAGCTTTCCGGCAATCCATTATGATAATATAGAGAAATCTAAGGAAAGGTTGAGAAAAATGAAAAAACAACTTGCAATGATTTTCCTTTTGATCGTTGCACTGGCTGCTCTTTTTGCCGCACCGGCTTCAGCTGGAGACAAGGTAATCAGCTTTGAAGGCCAAAACATCATCGGATTCACCATCTCCGGTACCTATGATTATTCCTCCGCCCTGGAGGTATTGGACCTAATCAATGAAGAGCGTGCAAAAGAAGGCATCGCTCCCCTAACCATTGATTATGATCTCACCGAAAAGGCCATGTTCCGTGCTGCGGAGTGTTCCATCTATTATGACCACACCCGACCCAATGGAACAGACTGTTTCTCCCTCTTCAGCGACAGCAAATACACATACGCCGCAATGGGCGAAAATATTGCCGCCGGTCAAACCTCTGCCCAGGAGGTGGTAACGGATTGGATGAACTCCCCTGGACATCGCAAAAATATTATGAACACAAAATACAGCAGCGTAGGTATCGGCTGCATCGGAAACGTATGGGTACAGGTCTTTTCCAGTACATCCGGCAGTGGCTCCACCGCATCCACATCTTCAATCACCCACGATTCCATTGCCATCCAGGCACAGCTTGAAAACCTGAAGCTGTTGATCCGAAGTGGTTGTGATCTAAACCTCACCGCTGGCCAAACCGATTCCCTGACCATCTATAACATCAACCAGGGTTTCCCCTATCTGTCTATGCCCATTACCAGCAATTTTTATATCACAAGCAAGGATTCCAACATTCTGTCCGCCGACGGTCTGTCCTTCACCGGTGTCTCGGAGGGCGACACACAGCTCTACCTTTATTGGGGCAGCTATGGCAGCAGCCCCCTGGCAGCCCTGGATGTGCATGTTGGTAAAGCGCTTACCCTTTCCTACACGGTAAATGAGAATGGCAGCCTCTGTGTCACATGGAATCGCAACTGCGACGGCACCCTGTACTACCGGGATCAGGCAGAAGGCCTGTGGACTCAGCTGGCCAACGCAAACTACCAAACCCAGTATACGATTCCCAGCTTTTATCTCACAGCCGGACATACCTATGAATTTGCCATCCGTACCATCCAGAATTTCGAGTACGTAAACCTTTGCCAGCCCATCACCTATACCGTCCCTGCCGACTGCAATATATCCGGCCACAGCTGGAATTCCGGAAAGGTTACCACCAAGGCCACCTGTACCACCGATGGTGTAAAGACCTACACCTGTAAAAATTGCAGCAAGACCAAAACAGAGACCATTTCTGCCACTGG
>CAZFXB010000321.1:0-1718 GCA_964522835.1 uncultured Oscillospiraceae bacterium | reverse complement strand
GGTATGATTATGGCTCTATTATAACAGCATTCTGTGCTGCTTCACAATTATCAAAAGCAAAACTGGGTACGCAAAAAAGCGCACCCAGTGAAAATCTGATTACAGAACAGCCTTTTTCAGCTCGTCCACCCGGTCGATTCTCTCCCAGGGCAGGTTCAGCTCGGGGCGGCCAAAGTGGCCGTAGGCTGCGGTCTGCTCGTAGATGGGACGGCGAAGATCCAGGTAGGAGATGATTTTTGCGGGACGGAGGTCAAAGACCTGCTGTACAGCTTCGGACAGCTTTTCGTCACTGACGGTGCCGGTGCCGTAGGTCTCTACCAGCACGGAGACGGGATGGGCCACGCCGATGGCGTAGGCCAGCTCAATCTGGCATTTTTTCGCCAGGCCAGCAGCAACGATGTTCTTGGCGATATGACGGGCCATGTATGCAGCACTGCGGTCCACCTTGGTGGGATCCTTGCCGGAGAAGCAGCCACCGCCGTGGCAGGCGTAGCCGCCATAGGTGTCTACAATGATCTTTCTGCCGGTAAGGCCGGTGTCGCCCACAGGGCCGCCTACGACAAATCGACCGGTGGGATTCACAAAGAACTTGGTGTTCTCATCCAAAAGATTTGCAGGCAGGGTAGTTTTGATGACCTTTTCGATGATCTCCTTCCGGAGCTCCTCGATGCTGATTTCGGGGGAATGCTGGGTGGAGACTACAACAGCGTCGATCCGCTCCACTTCGCCGTTTTCGCCGTACTGAACGGAGACCTGACTTTTGCCGTCGGGGCGGAGCCAGGGAAGAAGGCCGCTCTTCCGGCATTCGGTGAGCTTATGAGACAGCTGGTGGGCAAAGGAGATGGGAGCAGGCATCAGCTCGGGGGTCTCGTCGCAGGCATAGCCGAACATCATGCCCTGGTCACCGGCTCCGGTGTCGCTCTCGTCGTCGTAGGCATTGTTAACGCCCATGGCAATATCCGGGCTCTGGCCGTCGATGGAGGTAAGTACGGCGCAGGTATTGCCGTCAAAGCCCACCTCGGGGCAATCGTAGCCGATCCGGGTGATTACATCCCGGGCGATGGCGGGAATGTCCACATAGCAGTTGGTGGTGATCTCACCCATAACCATGACCATACCGGTGGTTGCCACAGTCTCACAGGCCACACGGGCCATGGGGTCCTGTGCGAGAATTGCGTCCAGCACACCGTCGGAAATCTGGTCACAGAGTTTGTCGGGATGGCCTTCGGTAACTGATTCAGAAGTAAAAATTCTCTTTTCCATATCAAAAATCCTTTCAAATATTATTAACCGAAAAAAACGCCCTGCCGTGAGGCAGAACGTTATAAAGCGAAACAACCTCATCTCTCGATTTGCACCGTCGGATTTGGCACCTTACAAAATGCAGGTTGCCGGGTTTCATAGGGCCGGTCCCTCCACCACTCTTAATAAGGGCTATTAAATTATGCCTTACTATTATAGCAGGACTTTTCTGTTTGTCAACTGTTTTCGCTAAATTCTATAAAAATTTCTTCACATTCGTTCAGCTTCGTCATCAGACCGGAGGAAACGGCGCAGGAAACCTGCTTCATGTCCCCTTCCGGGTTCAGCAGGCCGTGATTCAGAGCGTTTAATGCATCTTCGCAGGCGTTAAAGAGCTTTAAGTAGAGGGATTTGTAGATGTTATTTTCTGTACACATAAGAATACCTCCTAAATTATAGATATACTATAAATATAT
>CAZFXB010000320.1:0-1731 GCA_964522835.1 uncultured Oscillospiraceae bacterium | reverse complement strand
GAGACGTTCACTACTCTCACTATGGCCGTCTGTGCCCCATTGAGAGCCCTGAAGGCCCCAACATCGGCCTGATTTCCTACCTGGCATCCTACGCCAGAGTCAACGAATATGGCTTCCTGACCGCTCCCTATCGCAAGGTGGACAAGGAAAACCATCGTGTTACCGACGAGGTCATCTACATGACCGCCGATCTGGAGGACGACTGCTATATCTGCCAGGCCACCGAGCCTCTGGATGAGAATGGCCGGTTTGTCAACGACCGTGTGACCTGCCGTTACCGTGAAGACATCATCTCTGTGGATAAGGATCTCATCGACTACATGGATGTATCCCCCAAGATGATGGTTTCTGTGGCAACCTCCTTCATTCCCTTCCTGGAGAACGACGACGCAAACCGTGCCCTCATGGGTGCAAACATGCAGCGTCAGGCCGTACCTCTGATGGTCACCGAGTCTCCCATCGTTGCCACCGGCATCGAGCACCAGAGTGCAGTTGATTCCGAGGTCTGCGTTGTGTCCAAGGGCGACGGCGTGGTAACCCGGGTCAGCGCCACCGATATTACTGTCCGCTATGATGGCGGTGAGGTGGAGAATTATCCTCTGACCAAGTTTACCCGCAGCAACCAGGGCACCTGTGTCAATCAGCGGCCCAATGTTTCTGCCGGTGACCGTGTCACCGAGGGCGAGGTCATTGCAGACGGTCCCTCCTGCTCCAACGGCGAGATTTCTCTTGGTAAGAACGTACTCATCGGATTTATGGCCTGGGAAGGCTACAACTACGAGGACGCCATTCTGCTTAACGAGCGTCTGGTGCGTGAGGATGTATTTACCTCTATTCATATTGAAGAGCATGAAACCGAGTCCCGGGACACCAAGCTGGGACCCGAGGAAATTACCCGTGACATTCCCAACGTGGGCGATGACACCCTGAAGGATCTGGACGAGAATGGTATCATCCGGATCGGCGCAGAGGTCACCTCCGGCGACTATCTGGTTGGTAAGGTTACCCCCAAGGGTGAGACCGAGCTGACTGCTGAGGAGCGGCTCCTCCGGGCCATCTTCGGCGAGAAGGCAAGAGAAGTCCGTGATACCTCTCTGAAGGTGCCTCACGGCGAAAGCGGCATCGTTGTGGATGTGAAGAAGTTCTCCCGTGAGAACGGTGATGAAATGAGCGCCGGTGTCAACATGGTGGTTCGTGTCTATATCGCTCAGAAGCGGAAAATCTCCGTGGGCGACAAGATGGCAGGCCGTCATGGTAACAAGGGCGTTGTATCCCGTGTACTGCCCGAGGAGGATATGCCTTTCCTGCCCGACGGTACTCCTCTGGACATCGTGCTGAACCCCCTGGGCGTGCCTTCCCGAATGAATATCGGTCAGGTGCTGGAAGTCCATCTGGGTCTGGCAGCCAAGGCACTGGGCTGGCATGTGGCTACCCCCTGCTTCGACGGTGCGCAGGAAGAGGATATTCAGGATCTGCTGGAAAAGGCCAGCCAGAAGGAAGACGGCCCGCTCTACGATCACAATGGCAAGCCGCTGATTCAGTTCAGTAAGATCGGCATCAACCGTTCCGGTAAGCTGCCGGTTTACGATGGCCGCACCGGCGACCGCTTCGATAATCCCGTAACCGTCGGTTACATGTACTATCTGAAGCTGCATCACCTGGTTGACGACAAGATTCACGCCCGTTCCACCGGCCCCTACAGCCTGGTTACCCAGCAGCCTCTGGGTGGTA
>CAZFXB010000319.1:0-1738 GCA_964522835.1 uncultured Oscillospiraceae bacterium | reverse complement strand
ATAGGGATTCTTGCCCAGATGAGGCCAGAAGGCCAGTCGCCAGCAGCAGGAGGTGACAAAGCCATCATCGCCGGCGTAGTTGCTGAGGAACCGGGCGATCTCCATCCGGCCGGTGGTGTTGGACCAGGAGGAACGCTTGTAAGCGGGGGCTACATCGGCGGTGGCGGGGAGACCCTCGTCCTCTTTCAGCATCCAGATGCCGTGATTGTCCCGCTTTAGCTTGTCATAGTCGCCGGACAGGAGATAGTCCCTTGCTGTGGGGATAAACTTGGGGCCTTCGCCGAAGCCGCCAGGGCCGCCAGGGCCCTTTCCACCGCCGGGGCCAAAGTTCATGGCACCCTCGGGGGCACCGTCGGGGTACCGCTCGGGGTAGAACTGATACTCCACAGACTCGAAGGTACGATCCTCACGGCGGGCCATGGCCTCCATTTCTTCTTTGGTGGGGGCAAATTTGATCTGGGGGGCAAACCGATTCATGGGTTTGGAGCCGGGGTAGCGGGGGCCTTCGCAGATGGGGGTAGGTTCGTCGCCAATGTTGACATCCTCCCAATAGAGGGTGTCCTTGCCCCGGACATACTCGTTCCGCCAGATGTTCATCATTTTTTCGTAGTCCTGGTCGGTGTACTGATGCACCGGCTCAAAGGCCTTGGCCTGAATGGTTTTGCCCAGATCGCTGGGATAGTCGGCAGCCTTGGACTTATCCTTCAGAATGCCATAGATTTCTACGGTGGAGTGGCGGATCTTGACATATTCCTGACCCAGTTCATCCACCAGAGCGCCGTATCCGGCGATGCGAATGGGGCGGACAGTGGAACCATTGGGATCGGTGAGATCCTCCACGGTATCGTAGTAGTTTACAGAGTGATAGTGCTTGCCTGCCACCATGGGACGAACAAAGTATACCTCGTGGTCAAGACCCTTGCCGGGGACGAAGCGGGCAATGCCGTCCCAAACGCCGGTGTTGTCCGGCAGAGAGGGGAACTGAATGTCCGTGCATTCCAGACAGGGGGCGGCAATGAGCTGGCCCCATTTGGTTTCCTTTGCATAGTCCGGGTCGGCGAACAGGGGATTATACTGGTTGTTGGCGTAGGCAAAGCCACGGAGAATGTCCTCGGTCATTTCAAAATCCACCTGTGCCGGGCCCACACCGCTGTTGGGGCGAATCCCGGAGGCACCGTTTACACGATGGTTGTAGAGGTCATCCCGGATGCTCCCGAGGAGGGCGGCCTCCTCGGGGGAGTATTCCCCGGGATACAGGGTTTTGTAGACAGGATCGTTGATGGGATCAGGCTTTGCTTCCTTTGGGGGCTGCCCCATGGGGCCAGGGCCACCAGGGCCGCCGGGGCCAGGGCCGTCAGGAGGGCCGGAAGGGCCTTCGGGATCTTCGGGCAGGGTGTCATCGGAAGCAAGGGCCATGTCTGCTTCATAGGTTCCAACGGGATTGCCTTCCATAATGACAGTGCCCACCACATGGATACCCTCAGGGGTGTAGGTGGCCTCAAAGTGATGCTTGCCCATGCCAGCGGGCATATCGGCGTAGAAGCCCTTGTCCGTTCCTGCAAAGTCGGTCAAAGTAACGGGGCCCATGCTGTTGGTGATGGTGCCGCCCTGACCCTCAATGGCAAACAGGTGATGCTTGTCACCGCCGGGTGTGGCGAAGATGCCTAAATAGTAGGTCATTTTCAATGTCGCAATATGTACGAACTACCGCCGAATCCGTAAAAGCAGTCAAATTTGC
>CAZFXB010000318.1:0-1757 GCA_964522835.1 uncultured Oscillospiraceae bacterium | reverse complement strand
TTGATTTTGTTACTTATTTATGCTACACTAATGGTGAAGGCAGGTTAACCGTTCTTTTTGCCTGCCTAATGTTCGGAAAAATTAAATTCCTATGTATTTCTAAGGAGGATATTATGATTTTAAGACCCCCGTCAGTGCCGCTTATTACAGTTGACCCTTATTTCTCAGTTTGGTCTCCTGCTAACCGCCTCACAGACACTAAGACTGTTCACTGGACCGGAAAGCCCAATACTATTATAGGTACCGCTGTTGTTGATGGTGAAAGCTACCGTTTCATGGGTAAGCTCAACAGAAATGACAACACACCCACTCTCACACAGACATCCTACAACTGTGATGCTCTTTCTACCTACTACACATTTGAAGGTGCGGGAATCGCTCTTTCTCTTACATTCATGACTCCACTTTTCATGGATGACCTCGACATCATGACACGTCCTGTAAGCTATCTCAAGACAGAAGTTAAGTCCACAGATGGCAACAAGCACTCCGTTAAGGTTAAGATCTCTGTTTCCGAAGAAATCTGCCTCAACTACCGTGGTGAAGACGATGTTGTTACAGAAGAAGTTACAACAGACTCCTTCAAGGGCGTAAAAGTTGGTAGCGTAAAGCAGCCCGTTCTCGCTGTATCCGGCGATGACATCAGAATCAACTGGGGTTACTTCTACCTCGCAGTAAACGATGGTAAGGCATATGCAGAAAAAGTTGTATCTCCTTTCATCCCCCACAGACGTGACGAACAGGCTCCCGAAGGATTCAAGGAAGAAATGACCTTTGTTTCCGCTGAAGCTGACCTCTGCACCGCTTGTGCAAAATCCGCACTCTTCACATTCTCTTATGATGATATCAAGTCCATCGAATATTTCGGTGACCACCTCACATCTTACTGGAACCGCAACGGCAAGACCATCGTAACCGCTATCGAAGAAGCATATGCTGACTACGATGCTCTTACAAAGAAGGCTGCTGAGTTCTCCAATAAGCTCTTCCTTGATGCAACAAGAGCAGGCGGCGAAAAGTATGCTGAAATCTGTGAACTTTCCTACCGTCAGGCTATCGCAGCTCACAAGGTTGCTGTTGATACCGAAGGCAAGGTTCTCTTCATCTCCAAGGAATGCTTCTCCAACGGCTGTGCTGCAACTGTTGACGTAAGCTATCCTTCCATTCCTCTCTTCCTCACATTCAATCCCGAACTCGTTCGTGGTATGATGCGTCCTATCTACAAGTATGCTCGTACAGAAGGCTGGATATTCGACTTCGCTCCTCATGACTGCGGTCAGTATCCTCTCGTTCACGGTCAGGTATACGCAGGAAACGCTATCGAAGGTCAGATGCCCGTTGAAGAATGCGGTAATATGCTCGTTATGGCTGCTGCTGTTGCAATTGCTGACGGTGAAACCAAGTTCGCTGAAGAAAACCTCGACCTTCTCGAAGCATGGGTTAAGTATCTCGAAGCTCACGGTGACGACCCTGAAAACCAGCTCTGCACAGACGACTTCGCAGGACACCTCGCTCACAACTGTAACCTTTCTCTCAAGGCTATCATGGGTATCGCAGGTCTCGGCGTAATCTATAAGATGCTCGGTCGTGAAGCTGACTACGAAAAGATGACAGCTGAAGCTAAGAGAATGGCTGAAAGCTGGGCTGTACGTGCGTCCAACGGTGACGGAAGCTACCGTCTCGCATTCGACAGAGAAGGCACATGGTCCATGAAGTACAACATCGTATGGGACAAGCTCATGGATACAGGCATTATG
>CAZFXB010000317.1:0-1760 GCA_964522835.1 uncultured Oscillospiraceae bacterium | reverse complement strand
CCACAAAGTTTGTTTTCGAGAGAAGTGAGACTGCGCTGAACCGATTTTACTTGTGCAATTTCGGCTGTGGTCGGGCAAGCCATGTTTGCGATGCTATCGCTAAGCTCCGTTATTTCATCATTGATAGCTTTGGCTGCTTCGTATTTATCCAAGGTAACACGGCTGGCCTTTTCAGCCTGCAAAGCCTGTGCCTTTCTGAGGCTATCTGCCAGTTTGGGCCAATTAGCCAGAACTTCCGCAATTTTCGCAAGTTCCTTTTCAATTCGCTCTACGGCTTTTCTTCGCTCACTCTGAACCGCAAGACGGCTGGCAAAAACATTGAAACGGGTATAAGCCTCCTCGGCTTCACATACGATATTGTCCTTATCGGTGTAATCGTCCGCTGCACGGTCAGCCTCGGATTCAAGACGGGAGATTTCTGACAGAACTGCCTTTGCATCCTCTAAAGTGTAGTACGCTTTCAGAATTTCGCCAAGGCCGGTAGACCAACGACCTGCTTTGCGAACAGGAGCTTCACGATCAAAGTCCCAATGCTTACCGGCAATTTCATCCACCTTTGCGGTAATTGCTTGCTCAATGGCATCTACAGAAATGCCGTCAGTTTCTGCAAACGCTTGGGATACGGCAACGGTAATCTCTTGTTTTGCATCAGTTTTCTTGGAGGCGTCCAAAATGGTCTGCAAGGAAATATCTGTATTTCTCTGAGAGGAAAAGAGAATCTCGCTATAGACACCCTCTCCGTAAAGCAAGACTTCTTTCAAAATCTCGTCAATTTTACGCTGATCACGGACAACGCCATCGGGCGAAGATAGGGTACAGCGAGAATCTGCTCCCCATTCTTTTGCGAGCGTATATACTCCGTTTTCAGTTTCGAAGGAAACTTTGCCATCAGCAAAATCGCCTTTTATACTGCTTCCTTTTTTAGCTCCGGGGAAATATAATTCAAAAAACTCTTTATCACTACGACGATCAAGGCGTGCATTTTGAAACAATGTACGAGAAAGTAAATTAACAAGTGTACTCTTACCACTTTCATTTTTGCCATAGATTACATTAATACCATCGGCGAAGGATACATTGCGGTCACGAACACCGGCAAACTGCGTGCAGGAAATATTTGTGATCTTCATTTACTTTTCCTCCTTCAGCGATTTCAAAAGTTCATAGGCAAGCTGTGCCTCTTTGGGTTCGTCCAAAAGAGAAGTCAGCAGACCGGCAGAAAAAGAGGTCTCAGGGAACTCGGATTCGATCAACTCTTTGGAAATCAGCTTACTAAGTGCATAATCGTTGTAGGTTCCCTCAATAAATCGAGATAGTGCATTTTCAATAATATTTGTCCTGTCTTCGTATTCCTCAGCGGAGACCGCACCCGTCAGAATAAAATCAACTACACTATCATCCGCAATGCCAGCAAGTTCACGAATGATGGTACTTTCCATATTTCCGGCGGTAACATTGATATTTTTACGGTAAAACCGCAGATTTCCAGATATAACTCTCTTTGCACGGACAGTCTTATTTTCGTTAATTTCTACAACAAAGCACTGACCCTCGGTATTACAAGAAACATCGGTCTGTACATGAGTACCGGCGTTGAAGATTTTATCGTTCACGGTGAATGTTTCTGTCAAATTTCGGGGAAACGGCACATGCGTATGACCGATCAACCATGCATCTACAGGGATATCTTCTAATTCAGAACGCTTCATTAAAAAATACTGACCTTCATTGTCGATCGTCTCGCCCTCGACAGCACCATG
>CAZFXB010000316.1:0-1772 GCA_964522835.1 uncultured Oscillospiraceae bacterium | reverse complement strand
AATTAACATCTAAATATATATTTCTTTTATATTTTCTAAATTTGATTTTTAAATTACTATTGTCTATACTAGGAGCAATTGTCGTTGGGATACTTACAAGAGTTCTATTTAAATATCCTGTTTTATATTCAATAGATGCCTCTCTGTATCCTATTCTGAACATAAATGCTTCGCTGTCAGGAGACAATAATGCAGTAGCGTTATTGAATAGTACTATTCCGAAACCTGGCGTACTATATGCTATAGTTAATTCGATTTCAGCGTAGTCGTTATAGATATAATCGTCTATAAGAATGTCCTGATCAAAGAACCTAATACCGTTACTCGCATCGACTTTACAATTATTTTGAATCATACAGTATCTCTCTTTATGTCTATATATTCTACCTTGAGTTTTGTATCTCGTTTAAGTATTTCTACCATAGCTTGAAAATATCTTACCCTTGAGAATTTTATTACGGAAGAGATATTACCATTGGAATCTATGAGGATATCCTTCCAGTCTGTCCATATGTTATTATCTTCATAAGCTCGTATTTTTATTCTGAATGAATCGTCAGAACATTCTTTTTGAATGTTTATATTATTTATAACATAATCAGTCAAATAATATGAATCTACTATAGAAGACATAATATAGCCATATGGATAAACTGTTCCTATAGGCTGTTCACTATCTGTGGTTTTATATTCTGCATATAGTGCTACACTTCCGATGTATTTATTTTCAGGCATGACTATACTTAGTTTGATATAATTACCGTTTATCAATTCACCATCAAAACTGTCAGTGTTTCGATATATTATCTTTTCAAGGTCTTCATAAATGCCATCTTCGGTTTTTGAAACGAGCAATCGAGTTTGGAACCCAGACATACTGTCAAACGGTATATCGTTTATTTCAACTATAAGATTTTTTATAAGCTTATAGTTCATAAGTCTTATTGGATTGGTGACTATGCGCCCAGCAGCATTGCTTGTATAAAGATAGTTTCCACTCTCATCAATATTGACCTTGCTTCTTACAGATAAATTATTTTTAAAATCATCTGCGTTTTTGTATTCGAACAGCTTTGTCATATCCCAATCTATATTGCATGAATTAATAATGTAGCCATCTTGATCTATATCTACATTATTTTTCTCGCTATACTTGTTGCTATCAAAATAAATACGATTATTATATTTATTGTCTATGACTTTTTCCTGTACACTAAAGCCTAATATATCTATATTTTTTTGCGCATTAACTGATGATTGTTGACCGTCTTCAAGCATTATAATATCATCAAACATATCATTTGTTTGCAATAAGTTATCTTTGTCTACTGTTATAATAAGATAGTAATCGTATCCAGGTTCTTGAGTGTATATAGTAGATATGCGATTGTTCTCTTCTACAATGTTAAGCTCTGAGATTATTTCAGATACAATTGATCTCCTAAATCTCATATTGTCATACATAAGTTCTTTGGCTATATAAGCTTTGACTTTACCCGTTTTATATAATGAGATATAATAATCTTTCGTCTCTTCAGAGTTAATAGTAATATCATAATATGCATAACCACTAGGCATTAATGATTTAATACTAATGCCTACATTGGACGAATCGTGGTGAGATATCAATGCAAGCGATGCACCAAAGGTTTTCCATTTATAAAAATTATCGCACGTTGAAATCGCTCCGAGCTTATTGTGTACTACTTTATCTGTATGCTTGGTCAAATCTATAGCATATGTATTGCTTATGGTATTCAGATTCATGTGAG
>CAZFXB010000315.1:0-1798 GCA_964522835.1 uncultured Oscillospiraceae bacterium | reverse complement strand
GAGCAGACGAAACACCCCTTGATTCGGGATCAGTGAGTGTGGTTTTATTCCAGGCAACACGTTTTTGCACTGTTTTCTTTCTGGCTGCATCTCTACCCTGAGATTCCACAAACGACTGTGATCCCTGTTGTGGGATGGTCACAGGCTCTGTTTCTACCCTCATTTTTGCTGTTATGTCAACTGATTCTGTATGACGCTTGTTGTGGCCCGCTTTCGGAACATTCCGCTGTTGGTTTTGTTGGTGCTGTAGATTCTCAATGTAGTTCCGGGTCTTGGGTTCGGTCTTGGATTCCTTTCGTTTCTTTGCCTCGTGGGGACGTGGAACAGTAGGCCTTTCCAGTGTATTCTGCTGGGATTCCTGTTCTTCCGTCTCTGCTCCTCGGGAGGCCTCTATGATCTGCTGTTTTGTTTTGGCTACCATCAGTTTCACACCACGGCGAATGGGAGCCTTGGGGGCTGTAGTTTTGCGTTCTTTGGCAATTATTTTGATTGGTTGCTTTTCCTTAATATCCGGCATTATTCTTCTCCCGGTTTTGTACTGAGAAGCCTGTACAAGCTTGTCTGTTTCGGAAAATGATCCTCAAAAGGCACGATGGCACTGCCGCATTTCATCAGCCCCCGGCCAGCGGGGACGTTGGTGATGTAGGACAGCTGATTATCTGAAATATTCAAAAGTCGGGCCAGTTCCACTCGATCGGTGGGGGCCTGATTCAGCATAATGAGAAATTCACAGTTGGCCAGCATGGTTCGTGCGGTGTGGGACTGGAGCAGATCCTCCACATTCTGGGTACACCCCGTGACGCAGGCTCCATACTTTCGCACACGCTTCCACAGGGTAAACAGGAAGTTGGCACTGTACTCATGCTGGAACAGCAGATAAATCTCGTCAATAAACACCCAGGTTCGTCTGCCCTGCTTTCGGTTCCGGATGATGCGATTGAAAATACTGTCCAGCACCACCAACATACCAACAGGCAAGAGCTGTTTCCCCAGTTCCCGAATGTCATAGCAGATCAGCCGGTTTTCCGTGTCCACATTTGTGGGCTTGGCGAAGGTATTGAGACTGCCATCGGTAAACAGTTCAATGGCCAAGGCCAGATCGTGGGCTTCTTCCTCCGGCTGTTTTAACAGTTCCCCATGAAAATCCTGCAAGGTAGGAGCTGCCCCGGAGCAGTTTCCCTGCAAATAATACCGGTAAACAGAGGCGGTACACCGGTCAATGAGGGACTTTTCTCTGGCGGTCAGGGTGGTGTTGCCCATGAGCTGTTCACACAGGGACAGGATAAACTCGGATTTCAGGATCACAGGGTTATCGCCATCTCCGTACCCCTCCGTCATATCCATGGCATTGATATGATTCTGGGATGTGGCAGAGATTTCAATGACCTGACCGCCCATACCCCGGAACAATGCTCCATACTCCGACTCCGGATCCACGCAGATCACATCGTCATCGCTGGCAAGGATCAGATTCACAATGGTCTCCTTGGCCTTAAAGGACTTACCGGAGCCGGATACACCCAGAATAAAGCCGTTGGCGTTCAGCAGTTCCTTTCGGTCAGCCAGAATCAGATTTCGGCTGATGGAATTCTGTCCGTAGTAAACCCCGTGGGGATGGCGGATCTCCTGTGTCTTGAAGGGCATCAGCACAGCCACGGACTCCGTGGTCAGGGTGCGGAGGGCATTAATCTTTCTCAGACCCAGAGGCAATGCGGTAATCATACCGTCCATCTGCTGAAAATGCAGGCAGGAAAGCTGACACAGGTGCTGCCGGGCGATGGACTGGAGGGTTTCTGTG
>CAZFXB010000314.1:0-1815 GCA_964522835.1 uncultured Oscillospiraceae bacterium | reverse complement strand
CCTGTTCTTAAACCTTGGAAATGGCACCGAACTTACACTTTTCGATGCAGCTGCCACACTTGATGCACTTGCTGGGGTCGATCTTGAAGGGGGAGCGGATCTGACCGGAGATGGCATCGGCGGGGCAGACACGGGAGCAGGCGGAGCAGCCCTTGCACTTCTCCGGGTCGATCTCGTACCGGAGCAGATTCTTGCACACACCGG
Organism: uncultured Oscillospiraceae bacterium; assembly: GCA_964522835.1. Taxonomy (GTDB): domain Bacteria; phylum Bacillota; class Clostridia; order Oscillospirales; family Oscillospiraceae; genus HGM13006. The sequence goes on along the minus strand of CAZFXB010000314.1, from coordinate 1,611 downwards.
CGGGGCAGCGCTTTTCTACCACGTGGGCGATGTACTCCTCACGGAAGTTCCGGATGGTGGACAGTACCGGATTGGGGGCTGTCTGGCCCAGACCGCAAAGAGCAGTGCCCTTGATGTCCGCAGCCAGCTTCTCCAGCCGGTCAATGTCCTCCAGGGTGCCTTTGCCGTCGGTGATTTTGTCCAGGATCTCCAGCATCCGGCGAATGCCTACACGGCAGGGGGTACACTTGCCGCAGCTCTCGTCCACGGTGAACTGAAGGAAGAACTTTGCAATATCTACCATGCAGTTGTCCTCGTCCAGGACGATCATGCCGCCGGAGCCCATCATGGCGCCGATTTTGGTCAGGTTATTGTAGTCAATGGGAACGTCGATCTGGGAGGCGGGGATGCAGGCACCGGAGGGGCCGCCGGTCTGGACAGCCTTAAACTTCTTGCCGCCGGGTACACCGCCGCCAATCTCCTCAATGATGGTGCGGAGGGGGGTGCCCATGGGGATCTCTACCAGACCGGTGTTGACGATTTTACCGCCCAGGGCGAACACCTTGGTGCCGGTGGAGCCTTCGGGGCCAATGGCGGCGTAGGCGGCAGCACCGTTGTTGATGATCCAGGTGATATTGGCGTAGGTCTCCACGTTGTTGAGGAGGGTGGGCTTTTCGAACAGACCCTTCACAGCCGGGAAGGGGGGACGGGGCCGGGGCTCGCCCCGGTTTCCTTCAATAGAAACCATCAGAGCGGTTTCCTCGCCGCAGACGAAGGCACCGGAGCCCAGCCGGGTCTCCAGATGGAAGGAAAAGCCGGTTTCAAAAATATTGTCGCCCAGGAGGCCGTATTCCTCAGCCTTCTTGATGGCAATGTTCAGCCGGTCAACGGCGATGGGGTACTCTGCACGGACATAAATATAGCCCTGAGAGGCACCTACGGCGTAGCCTGCAATGGTCATGGCCTCTACGATGCTGAAGGGGTCACCCTCCAGAACGGAACGGTCCATAAATGCACCCGGGTCACCCTCGTCGGCGTTGCAGCAGACATATTTCAGGGGGCCGGGGGAGTTGGCGGTAAACTGCCATTTCAGGCCGGTGGAGAAGCCTGCGCCGCCACGGCCACGGAGGCCGGAAGCCTTCACCTCGTCAATGACCTGCTGAGGGGTCATTTCCGTCAGTACCTTGCCCAGTGCCATGTAGCCGCCGGTGCCGATGTACTCGTCAATGTCCTCCGGGTCAATGACACCGCAGTTCCGGAGGGCGATCCGGTGCTGCTGACGGTAGAAGGCGGTGTCTGCCAGAGATTCTACCACCTTTTTGGTGCCCTCTTCCACATTGAGAAGCCGCTGTACGGGACGGCCCTTCAGCAGATGCTCCTCCACGATCTCGGCAATGTCCTCCATTGCCACCATGATATAATGGGTTCCGTCGGGGTAAATGACCACGTTGGGGCCCTTGGCGCAGAGACCAAGACAGCCTGTCTTTACCACACGAACCTCTTCACTTAAACCGAACTTCTGGAGCTGTGCTTCGAACTCCTCTGCCAGACCATTGGCGTTGGCGGCTGCACAGCCTGTGCCGGTACATACCAGAATATGTGCACGATATGCCATGAACGCTCCTCCTTTAC
>CAZFXB010000313.1:0-1817 GCA_964522835.1 uncultured Oscillospiraceae bacterium | reverse complement strand
GGAAACTGCGGTGAGACTTGCTCATACACGCTGGAATACGAGGAGTGGGGCGATACATATCACTGTATAAGATGGTGGTGCTCAAACTGCGGCGAAGACATGAACATGGGCGGCAACGCGGAGCGTCATAATTTCTATCACGATTACGACACGGATTACGATGTTTGCGAAGAGTGCGGATATGAAATCGAATGTGAATGCGGCGAAGCGGAGTGCGATCACTACGACAGCTACACCGAGTGGGATGGCTGTGATTGGTACGAATATTGCTCGGACTGTGACGAACTGCTTGACGAAGGCACCGAACATAGCGACTATGAATACGATGATTGGGAATATTACACTTCAAGCCGACACAGACGCTATTACTGCTGCGAAGATTGCGGCGGAGATGATGGGTATGAGTACGACTATCACGATGCTGATACCGAATACTACAAATATGATTCCACACAGCATGAAGTGGCAGAATATTGCTATGACTGCGATTCGGATATTGATTCGTACTATAAAGATCACAGTTTCAGCTACGGTTCATGGAAAAATTACAGCGGAAATCAGCACCGTCGTACAGTAAGCTGTTCAGACTGCGGCTACAGCACGACCGAAACGTCAAGTCACAGCCTGAGCTACGGTGCATGGACGAATTATTCCGAATCACAGCATAAACGAACGATTTTGTGTTCGACTTGTGGGTACAGCACGACCGAATATGCGAGTCACAGTCTGACAAACGGCAGTTGGTCGAGCATTTCGAATACGGAACACTCACGCACCACTTCATGCTCATGCGGCTACTCATACAGTGAAAGGGAAGATCATGAGTTTACTTACGGTACATGGACTTCCATATCCGACAGCGAACATCAGCGAACCAGTACCTGTGACTGCGGTTACAGCGGAACTGAATATGCTGACCACGATCTTGTGACTTCTGATTGGACAGAATTTTCGGAATTACAGCACTTCCGCACGATTTCATGCGTCTGTGGATATTCGCTTGACGAATACACAGATCATGCCGATACCGATAATGACGGCGGCTGCGATGACTGTACATATATCACATCCCGCTTTTCCGTAACTGTCCCTGCATTCATGACAATGATAGTCTCGGGCAACGGCGAAGTATATGCCGCCACGAATGCCGAAATCGTCAACAACTCTACCGCTGCCATTGCGGTCACGGACATCACGATCACAACGGACAACGGCTGGACGCTTGTTCCGTATACCACCGACATGGCGAATGAGAAGGTGGATTCCCGACAGATCGGCTTCATGCTGAACGGCACGGACGGATTTGACGGGATTCTTTCAAACGACGGTCGGTGGACTGCCGCAAAAAATTCGTACATCCCGCTTTCTTACGATGCCGTGGTGTCTGCCACATCCGAAATTCTCACCGATGAGCAGGTTTTGACCGTCGTATTTTTTATCGGATGGGCGAAATGAGGTGATGCCACATACAGGAAGAAGTAGACAGCAAAACCGTTGCTCTCGTTATCAATTCCGCAAAACTGACCGGACGGGTGTTCAAGGCGGCGATTTGCAAATTCCTTGCACACTGCAAAAACAAGAAAACCGTCATTCCCCACGGCAAGCAGTCCGTGAAACAACTCATCGGGCAGAATCAGGGCGTAACCTCCATTGAGAGCAACGATCCTGATATCAAGGCATTCGATAAAGTTGCCCGAAAGTACGGCGTGGATTATGCTGTGAAAAAAGTCCGTGACGATGATGGAAAATCCAAGTATATCATCTTTTTCAAAGGTCGGGATAACGATGCCATCACCGCCGCTTTCAAGGAATACACG
>CAZFXB010000312.1:0-1823 GCA_964522835.1 uncultured Oscillospiraceae bacterium | reverse complement strand
CAATAGACTAAAAGATATACTTGAAAATAATGGATATCGTGTAGGTATTTTAAGGGCATCTGTTTCAGCGCAAAAACGAGAACAATGGATTAAAGATCATATTGACGATATAGATGTATTGTTATGTAATCCAACTCTTGTTGAAACCGGTCTTGATCTTTTAGATTTTACTACAATAGTATTTTATGAAATAGGCTATAATCTATTTACAATGAGACAATCAAGCAGAAGAAGTTGGAGACTTGGACAAACTAGACCAATTTCAGTATATTATTTGTATTATGAAAATACAATACAAGAGCAAGCACTATCATTAATGGCAACAAAACTGCAAGCATCTATGGCAATTGAAGGAAAATTCTGCGAAGACGGCTTGCAAGCTCTTAGTGACAATGAGGATATCTTGACTCAGATTGCATCAAGTATAGTAAATGGTATTAAGCATACAGTCAATGACAATTGTTTTAAGCGTATAGTAACAGATCAGTATGTGTCTCACAATACACTTACAGATTCTAAAACAAATACAGTTGAAGATATTACAGATGAATTCATAGAAGACTTTAGTGATATATTTAATAATGATAATATGCTAGTCAACGAAAATAGCATATCTGAATCTGAAACAGATTCAATTGTTGACGTTGATGACAATGCAATTGTTCAAAATATTATTAAGGAACCTAAGAAAATACTAAGACGCACAAAATATGAGATAGAAGGTAAAAAATATGCTATATCATATTGGAATACTACTACAAATACTGAAAATACTACAAATATTAATGTAAAGGAAATTTGTGACTGCATACTTTAATATGCAGTCTATTTTTATTATATGCAAATTTTTAATACCAATAAGTCACTATTTAGCGACTTACGTACACATGCAGATGAATATAATATTGAAATTGATGATTCAGCTGTATATATATATAATGGCATAAATACAACAAAGAGATTTAATAAAAACGATTTTATAATTATGCTTTTTAAAGAAGCTGAGCTAAGCGTTAAGAATGTAAACTTTGTTTAATATAATTTTTCGCTTTGAAATTTTACGTAATAATAGAATACAAGGCGGTGATTAGTATTTTAATTTTAAAACGCAATACACACTTCAATGAGCTATATAAGTGTGTGATATCAGGAGAACTGATCAGATATGGAGACTGGTATTACGAAGATGATACAGATCATCTTATAGTAAAAGCTGAAGTGTATAAGCAAATATCTGATCAATATAAATATGATACATTTGATTATTTATATCTGAATAGCTTACAGTCAGAAGAAGAATATAGACAAAAAATAAAAGAAATATCTCGAGCAAACAATTACGCATCACTATTATCGAGAAAGGTGTACAAACCATGATTGCACCGTTTAATAATAATGCCTCATATAGGCTTACATCCAAATTCGGCTATCGCAACTTAGGCAATGGACAAGAGATGCATAATGGCATCGACTTAGTTTCTTATGGTAGTAAAGAAGTGGTTGCAGTCGAAGATGGCACTGTAGTACAAGTAGTTACTGATAGCTATAATATGGATTTGGCTCATCCAAGAGGTAATCTTGTTAAGGTAAAAAGTGATGCTACGGGATATACAGTTTATTATCAGCATCTAGAATCTGTATCTGTTCCCTTAAACAGTAAGGTAAAAAAAGGGCAAGTATTAGGAATTGAGGGCAACACAGGACGTGTATGGAGTGCTAATGGTGGCACAGGCATACATTTACATTTTGAAGTAAGAGACGAAAATAACAATGCCCTCTCTCCTGATACAGTATTTGATATTTATAATGTTGTTGATACATAT
>CAZFXB010000311.1:0-1835 GCA_964522835.1 uncultured Oscillospiraceae bacterium | reverse complement strand
GGTGGTGTGAGAGGACGGCTACTCAACTAATGGGTAGCCTCCTACTCGATTTGATAATTGTGAAGCAGCACAGAATGCTGTTATAATAGAGCCATAATCATACCGAGAGGAGAAATGACAATGGCTTATGTAATTGATCGAGAGCACTGTACCAACTGCGGACGCTGTTCCATGGCATGTCCGCAGCACGCAATCGGCGGCGGCATGGAGGGGCCCCAGGTGGATGCTTCCAAGTGTGTGGAATGCGGAGCTTGTACCGAGGTATGTCCTCTCAACGCCCTTCGCAAGGAGTCCGAGCCCTGGCCGGTGGTTCCGGAACACGATTTGATCGAGCTGGACTGCGACCTGTGCGTAATCGGCGGTGGCGGCGGTGGCCTTACCGCAGCGGGACGCTATGCCTACCTGACCGGAAAAAAAGTCGTTGTGCTGGAGAAAATGCGGAAATGCGGCGGTCAAGCCTGGTTCGCCTCCACCATGCGTATGTACAACAGCCAGTGGCAGAAGGATCGGGGCGTTTCGGATGTTCTGAACGATAAGCTGGTGGAGATCATGGATCAGACATACTGGCTTCTTGATTCCCATCTGGTGCGAAATACGCTGGAGGGTACCGGAAAGTGGTTCGACTGGCTGGGCGAGCTAGATCCGGATCGGGACAGCAAATTTGTAGAGAGCTTTTACGTATTTGACGGCCCCGACAGCATGATTACCCCGGGTTACTGTCCTCCCGGCGGGCACATTGGCTCTCCGGAAAGCAACGGAACCGGATGGTACGCAGGGCAGCAGATGGTAAAGCTCCTCAAAGAAAAGGGTGCCGACATTCGCACAGAAACCAGAGCCACCCGTTTAGAAATGAAAAACGGAAAAGTAACCGCAGTTTGGGCCAAGGATCCCGGCGGTGAAATCAAGGTGAGCTGCAAGGCCTGCATTATGAGCCCGGGCAGCTGGATCAACCGGCAGGATATTCTGGACAAGTGTGTGCCGGAATTTGGGGCTCTGCCCAGAGGAATCTCCTCCCACTGTCACCTGGCCTGTACCGGCGATGGCATTGATCTGGCAGAGAGTGCCAAGGCTTTCATCGACTACGACAGCTTCTGTATGCGGCTTATGGGCGGCGCAGGTATGGCTCCCGGCAACACGGCCCTGGCGATGACCACTGGCCCCTATGCTGTATATGTAAACAAAAACGGCCAGCGGTGGATCAATGAGCTGACCATGGGCCGCAGCTCCTTCTTCGCCGTGGCTACAGCGCTGGTTTATCAGCCGGATGGTGTCAACTACTCCATTTTTGATATGGGCATGGCAAAAGAAGCCTCGAAGCGGCCCTTCCGAAGCATCAAAAAGAAGTTTAATCCCATTCCAGAGGTACCTGTTCCCGAGAACTGCGAAGAAGATCTGCTGAAAAATGCAGCGGCACAACCCGGTGCATTGATTATGGCGGAAACCATCGAGGAATTTGCAGAAAAGCTTGGGGTAGATGCAGGCAATCTGAAGGAAACCATCGCCCGCTATAATGAGATGTGTCGGCAGGGTAGGGATGATGATTTCTTTAAGAATCCCGAGGATTTGATTCCCTTCAGCGGTGGGCCCTATTTCGCAGTATCCGGCGGCGTAGGCACCGATGGAGCCTTCGGCGGCGTTCGGGTCAACGAAAACATTCAGGCCTATGCAGAGGATCGCAAGACCCTGATCGATAATCTGTACGTATGCGGCGACTTCGCCTCCGGTCGATTCCTCAATATGGCCGGCTATAAGGTTCAGATCATCAATGACCTGTCCTGGGCAATGTCCAGGACAGGTCATTGATGATCTGAACCTTATAGCCGGCCATATTGAGG
>CAZFXB010000310.1:0-1836 GCA_964522835.1 uncultured Oscillospiraceae bacterium | reverse complement strand
AGTACTCGTAGGGGATGGCGTAGGTGTAAGCCTTAGCGGGCATGGTCTGATGGAAAGCGGTGTCGAACACAGCAACCATGGGAACGCCGGGCATCTTGTCCTGGCAGGCCTTGATGCCGATGATGTTGGCGGGGTTGTGAAGAGGTGCCAGAGCGTTGCACTCCTCGATGGCAGCCATAACCTCGTCGTTGATGACAACGGAGGAAGCGAACTTCTCGCCGCCGTGAACAACACGGTGACCAACTGCGTCGATCTCGGACATGGAAGCAACCACGCCGTTGTCCTTGTCAACCAGAGCGTTCAGAACAGCCTCGATGGCCTCTGCATGGGTGGGCATAGCTACGTCAATGGCGTCCAGCTTGTTCTTGCCCTCAACCTGGGGCTTGTAGGTGAACTTGCCGTCGATGCCGATACGCTCGCACAGGCCCTTTGCCAGCACGTTGCCGGTGGCAGGATCCATCAGCTGATACTTGAGGGAGGAGCTGCCGGCGTTGATAACTAATACGTTCATAGTGTCATCTCCTAAAAGTGTAAATATTTCTTGAAATTCATCTGCATCCTGGGTACAATAACTCCAGGAGCGCATTCCTTATACTATTTTAGTACAAAAAGTGTGCTCCGGCAACTGTTATTTTACCGAAATTCAGCTTTTTGGAGGATTTTTTTCGTGAGGACTGCCGGAATTATCTGTGAATACAATCCTTTTCACTGGGGACACCGATTTCAGATCGAAAAAACCAGAGAAATTATGGGGAAGGACACGGCGATTGTGTGCCTGATGAGCGGGAATTTTGTCCAGCGGGGAGAGCCGGCGCTGTACCATAAGTCGCTCCGGACGGAAGCGGCCCTCAGAAATGGAGCGGATCTGGTGCTGGAGCTGCCCATCACCACGGCGGTGAATGCGGCGGGCTATTTTGCCTCTGGTGCTGTTTCCTATCTACAAAAGCTGGGCTGTATCGATTATCTTTCCTTCGGCAGCGAGGGGGGAGACCTGGGGCAGCTCAGAGCGGCGGCGGCGACTCTGGATTCCGAGGCCTTCGAGGCGAAGCTGGCCCAGGAACTGAAAACAGGGGTATCCTATGCCAGAGCCCGTACCCAGGCTCTGGGGGCCTCTGGTGTGCTGCTGCAAAGCCCCAACAACGCCCTGGGGGTGGAATACATTCGGACGCTGAACCGACTGGGCAGTGGCATAGAACCCATGACCGTTCGGCGAGATTTTTTCCATGCCTCTGCCACGGAGATTCGAGGAAATCCGGGGGCCCACACCCTTCCCGGAGGGGAGATATACAGCAATGCGCCCACCCATACCCTACAGAACGGGGAAAGAGCCATGCTGGCGGTACTCAGATCTTTACCGGAGGAGCGGTTCCGGGAAATGGCCTTTGAAGGGGAGGGGCTTTACAGCAAGGTGATGAAGGCCTGTCGCCGGGAAAATGGGCTGGAGGATATTATCATGTCCTGTAAGTCCAAGCGTTATGCCTACAGTAGGCTGCGGCGCACCCTGCTGTGCCTCTTTTTGGGGCTGAATGGGGAGACCATGCAGCAGGAGTCACCTTACCTTCGTGTACTGGGCTGCAATAACCGGGGCAGAATGGTGCTGCGGCAGGCGGGGGAGCGGGGAGAAATCCCGCTGGTGTCCGGTGCCATTCCCAGAACAGCGGAAGCACAGAGTTATTTCGAACTGGAACGCCGGGCGGGGGATCTGTATACCCTGTTTGCACCGGAGGGAATTCGGGAGCCCTGGGGACAGGAAAAAACCCATCGGCCAATTATTCTGGAATGACGATTTTTGTCGAAAACCATAAAAATGTTTATTGATGTAAATTGGCGTAAAAT
>CAZFXB010000309.1:0-1859 GCA_964522835.1 uncultured Oscillospiraceae bacterium | reverse complement strand
TCCAGCATGGCGTAGAGGGAGGACATAAAGTAGTTGCTGCCGGTGGTGCGGGCCAGCTGCTCCGCTTTTTCCAGCTGCTTGGCAGCCTCCTGAAACTGCTTGTCCTTCAAGTCCATGCTGCCCTGAAGCATCAGGTATACAGGCTTGGAGGAATCGGACAGCCGGGCAATGCTGTCCATTTCCCGTTTGGCAGAGGAAAGGTCGCCCTGACCAATGTAATACTCTGCCATGGTAAGCCGATAGAATTCACCCAGCCCCTGATCCTGATAGGAGGACTGATAGTCATCCAGGGCCTTTGCAAAGTCGCCCTCCAGCTCCATGGTACACCGGGCGATCAGCAGCAGGGCTTCGGTGCGGAAGGCGGCAGACATATAGATACTCTCTTCGTTGTGAGCAAGGGCTTCGTTGGCCAGCCGAATGGCCTCTTCGTAGCGTCCGTCGGTCATGGCCTTTTTGCTCATGCCGATTTTAGCCCGGGCCAGCAGCAGATTGACCTCCTCACGGAAGCCACCGTCCAGCTCCAGGGTTGCCAGTACCTGAACACAGGCCTCGTACTCTCCGTTGCGGAAATAGTTTCGGGCATCGGCCACACAGCCGGGGATCAGCTCATCGCCGCCGGACTCGGTCATAAAGTAGCCCGCAGGCAGCCCCAGGGCTCCTGCCAGATATTCCAGGGTTTTTACAGAGGGCGTGGCACTGCCGTTTTCGATTTTCGACAGCATATTTCGGGTAATATAGTCCCCCACCACGTCCTTCTGGGTCATGTGCCGCTCCAGTCGTGCAGCCTTGATCTTTTCACCTAAGTTCATAAGGTGGCCCCCTTTGGTGAGAATATAATGGGATGAAACAGGGTTCATCTGTAACTTCTGTTTACCAATTATACCATGCTCGGGCCGGTAATGCAACCGTATCCGCTGATTTTTTCCCTTTTGCTTGACATTTCCTCTGTCCTGTGGTAGGTTGAATGCAATATTATATTTACCTTTTTGGATTGGAGCTGTTTCCTTGGATCGTAAAGCGTTGAAAGAAACTGCCCGGCAGCACATCCGTGAAGCCCAGGGCAGTCCGAAAAAAGTAACTTTGATTTTCCTGCTGGGGATACTGCTTTTGAGTGCCCTTCGTTTCCTTCTGACAGAGGTGGTGGGAAGCCTGAATTTGGGGGGCGATTACCTGAGCCAGGGGCTGAGTTCCGGGGCCTGGGTGGCGACCATAAACTATGTGGCGTCCTTTGGAATTCAGATTTTGAATGTTTTTCTGACCATTGGCTATGCGGCGGTGGCGCTGGACATTCGGGAGGGAACCCCCATTGCGCCCCAAAGCCTTTTGGCTGGTTTTTCCGGAGCGGGCCGCAGTGTGCTGGCCTATGTGCTGAGGGAGCTGTATGTGCTGCTGTGGGCTATGTTCTGGTCTATTCCGGCCAGCGTGGTGCTGTCCCTTTCCATGATGGTACTGGGGATAGAGCTGAGTGAATATGGCTTGATACTGCTGACACTGAGCTATATGTTGGTGGCAGTGGTGGTGCTGTCCTATCGCTATTGGCCCATGTATTTTATTCTGATGGATCGGCCAGAGCTGTCGGCCCGGCAGGCATTGAAGCTGTCGGCGGCCATGACCCGGGGGCATCGTTGGCAGCAGTTTCTGCTGGATCTGAGCTTTTTGCCCTGGATCCTGTTGGGGCTCCTCACCTGCGGAATTTTGCTGATCTGGAAGCTATCCTATATCAAGGTCACCCATGCAGAGGCCTATGAGAGGCTGAAAGAAGATTATCAAAAAAGGCAGGAAACATTGAACCGGATGCGAGAAGAATTTTTGAATCAGAGATCGGAATAAGAAATGTGCCCTGGGATCAAATCCCAGGG
>CAZFXB010000308.1:0-1884 GCA_964522835.1 uncultured Oscillospiraceae bacterium | reverse complement strand
GGCGATTTTACAAAAAAGTACACCATTTTGTAAAACCCATTCTCCTACAACAACCTGGATTTTTCGTAACTTTGTGCACGATAGCGAAATGTTGATAATGGCATCCCACATTCTTTTGCCGCCGCTGTGCCTGTAATTTCGCCTTGTTTCCAACGATGGTAAGCATTGTGAAAGTTCTCGGGTAATGGTTTCGGGGGCCTGTCGAACTTTACTCCTTTTGCCTTTGCCGCAGCAATACCCTCTGCCTGTCTTTGCCGGATATTGGTTCGCTCGTTCTCTGCCACGAAAGACAGCACTTGAAGAACAATATCACTCAGGAATGTTCCCATCAGGTCTTTCCCACGGCGGGTATCCAGCAGGGGCATATCCAGTACCACAACATCAATGCCTTTTTCTTTAGTCAGCAACCGCCATTGCTGCAAAATTTCCTCATAGTTTCGCCCCAGACGGTCGATGCTCTTGATGTAGAGCAGATCGTCTTTTTTTATTTTCCGCAACATTTTTTTGTACTGCGGGCGGTCGAAGTCCTTGCCGGATTGCTTGTCCAGATAAATGCTTCGTTCCGATACACCGACCTCCTTTAATGCGATTAGCTGACGATCCTCATTCTGATCCCGGCTGCTGACACGGATGTATCCATACACATTCAAATAAAATCCTCCTGTTTTTGTAGATTTTTCTATTTTGGGTTGGGAAAGTTGAGCGAATTTTTGATAGAACTCTGTTTCAGTTTAATTGAGAGCAAAAAAATAATGGGTACTCGGCTTTCGCCGAATACCCATTATCTCATTTGCTGATCTTGATGACAGATGTACATTTCGTAATGTCAATCCCTATCTGTTTTACGAACACCTGCCTGAAATCCGGTGCTATCCAATTTTTTATGCGCCGATCATGGAAACCAGCACAGCCTTAATGGTGTGCATCCGGTTTTCTGCTTCGTCGAAGACAATGGAGTGGGGGCCACGGAATACTTCGTCGGTGACCTCACGGATGTCAATGCCCTGATCGATGAAGGTCTTTGCCAGCTTGGTCTCAAAGTCGTGGAAGGCGGGGAGACAGTGCATAAACTTGACCTCCGGGTTTTTGGTGGCGGCAAGCATCTCATCTGTGATACGGAAGGGGGTCAGCATTTTTACCCGCTGGGGGATCTGCTCCTCTTCGCCCATGGAGGCCCAGATATCGCTGTAGAGCACATCGGCACCCTCGATGGATGCGATGTCACAGGACAGGGATACATTGGCTCCGGTTTTCTTGGAGACCTGAGCCACCTGCTCCAACACGGCGGGATCCACCTGGTCAATCAGGCTCTGGGGGCCGTAGCCCACAAAGGTCATGCCCATTTTGGCGCAGCCGTACATCCAGGCGTAGCACATATTGTTCCGCACATCCCCCACAAAGACCACCTTGCAGCGATGGAGGGGCTTTGCTATGTGTTCTTCCATGGTGAGCATGTCGGCCAGAATCTGGGTGGGGTGATCCACATCGGTGAGGCCGTTGAACACGGGAACGCCGGAGAACTTTGCCAGATCCTCTACCACGCTCTGCTCATAGCCACGATACTCAATGCCGTCGAAGAAGCGGCCCAGCACCTTGGCGGTGTCCTCCAGGGACTCCTTTTTCCCCATCTGGGAGCTGCCTGCGTCCAGATAGGTCACATGGCCGCCCTCATCGTGGATGGCAGTTTCAAAGGCACAGCGGGTGCGGGTGGAGGTTTTTTCAAACAGCAGCACCACATTTTTTCCTCTCAGGGTGTCGCCCAGGATGCCGGAACGCTTCTTTGCCTTCAGGTCATGGGCCAGATCCAGAAGATAGCGAATCTCCTGGGGAGTAAAGTCGAGAAGGGTCAGAAAGGAGCGACCCTTTAAATTGACAGGCATATTG
>CAZFXB010000307.1:0-1908 GCA_964522835.1 uncultured Oscillospiraceae bacterium | reverse complement strand
AGTCCATGACATTGCCGTTCCAGGATTGTTGAACCACCTTGCCGTTCTGGGTCAGGTAGCTGTAGACAGTGCTGCCCACGGTTTTGCTGTCCCGGATTCCGGCCACATCGTAGGTGTAGGAAACAGTGGTGCTATTGTTTCCTGCGGTGGCAGCAGCCCAGTCAAACTAGACTGCTGCCATTTTGATTATGGGATAATAAATGATTTACGATAAGCTAAAAACTACAGGGGCTTAATTAGACTTTTTCTTTTTCTGCAATTGTTTGGTTGGGTGCAATTTGTCATCAGCCATTAACCGCTGAATTTTTGCTTCTTTTTGCTGTCGCTTTCGCTTCTCTATCAGAAAATCACTAATATCGGAATATACTAAAATTCCCAAAATAATGGTATGTAACATTAGCAAAATTCCGAAAAACCAGTTTTCTGTTTTGACTGACTGGTTTTGCAAATAGGAATACGTAGTGTCACTATGCAGATAAGTGCGATTGTCGGAGGATATCGATACCAGGATGGGATGTGCAAACAATGATGTGGAGGGTGTACCACACACGGTAACCTCCTGTGCCTCCAAATCAAACAACGAAGTATCTCTGCATAATGGTTCTATGTCAGCAAGTTTAGAGGGAATAATGTACTCAGTACCATTATCCATAATTATGTGTATTGATGGAGGAGAGGAATCTCTATCAAGAAAATCCCAGAGTGCAGTGTACTTACTACTAAGCTGCATCCCATAAGAGACTTCTGTACACAGTCCGGTATAGGACACAAAATCCTCACCGAGCCAATGATCAACACACTTTTGATAATATCGGTATTCGCAATTGGCCTGAAGCAAGAGCGTAACTAGGGGTAGACCTAAAAGGAACCATCCCCATGTGGCCTTCGAAAGTTTTATCATGATTCTGCTATTTAATGGGGTGCCCATGTTCTGGCGTGATCAAGAAATCCTCCTTGGAATAATCGAATGATTTAAACCGCCTCTCAGAAAACAGAGAATCTGTGGTTAACCCAGCTTGTGTACGTATTTTGTCAAAATCAAAATCATGAAACCCGGGAGCGGATTCGATAACACACGTAAATTGCTCCAATTCTTGATCCCAATCACACTGAACAGATACCGAGGTGCTGTCATTTATAGAGAAAAATGACTCGGCATTTTCCATCATGGCTTCACACAGATATTCAAAAATAGCGTCTTTGCCAATGTTTATGACCCTCAGTTCAGATGACTGCAAATGTGTGGAATTCATAAGTCCTCCTAGCCTGATATGTATCGAAAACCCTTCAGTACGGCTTTCGAGACAGCACCAGATCTCCCTAAATTTTGTATTGCTTTTGGGGCGACTCGCCCAGCGGAATCTACAAATTGTCCTGTTGATGGACGAAAATAGTATTTGTTTCCGTTTATGTGGATGTGAACATTTCCATTGCCGTTTCCATAGTATTCATAATCGATACGAACGCCAGCCTTATTGTACAATGTGCCTCCACGGTACTTGTTATCTTTCCCGTTTTTGTTGTTTCGAGGTGGTTGGGGGGACGCTGAAGCAGCCGAAGACGAAGAAACGGATTTTGTTTTGGTTTGCTGTTTGCCGCTTGATTTTGAGGCATAATTAGGGGATGTTGGTTTCGTTTGTGCGGGTGTATCGTGTGCTTGCTGTAGGGCTTCGTGTGTAATGGCAATGATACAGCCTGTTATTACGATGCCTTCAATGACGACCCCAGCTGCGGCAATCCAGCCAATTGGGTTCCATAAATTTGTAGTTGCAAGTGCGATAGATGCTGCAATGGTACCTTGTACGTCGACATAGTTTACGGGATTATTGTTGCAATAAGCATACATGTTGTATCCCGTGAAATCCTGTCCGGTACTCACCAATCCATCCGCATTGATAAACCGCTTCA
>CAZFXB010000306.1:0-1923 GCA_964522835.1 uncultured Oscillospiraceae bacterium | reverse complement strand
CTTCTGGTTGTAGACAGAGCCGGTGCACTTGAGCACCAGGTTCCGGTAGATGCTGCCCTCAGCGGGGGTCAGGTCGATCATCTCCAGCTTGTCCTTGACCATGTACAGGGTGTCGCCGGCATAGACGGGCTTCAGCTGCTCGATCTCGTGGTGGAGACCGGTGACGGCCAGGAAGTCACGGCCCTTGCCGTTGAAAGCGGTGAGGAAGCTGTCATCATGTGCGCCGAAGGCGGGCATGGCAATCTTGCCCTCGTAGCCCAGGGACTTGGCGTAGTCAGCGTCGGAGTACAGCAGGAAGTCGGGGTCAAACTTCTTTGCGTTGTAGTCCATCATATCTTCCTTGACTTCCAGCACGTTGGAGAAGCCCTGGGTTCCCTTTTCAATTTTGCCGGAAATAAGGGCCTGTACATCGATGGGGCCACGATCCTCCAGCTCTTTGATCTTCTGATAATACTCCTCGACATAGGGCTTTTCACGTTCAGTCCATACGCCGGGATAAACGGTTACGAATTTACCGGTTCCCATGAATATCATCCTTTCATGTATAATTGTTCCATTGGAACAGACAAGCTCATTATATCGTATAAAAATTGTTTCCGCAACGAAATATCGAAAATTGTAACACAGTTGCAGGAAAAGGCACGTGGCGCATTTCGCCCCATGGCCCCGAAAGTTGCAATTTTTCTTGAAATATGTTTTAATAGGGAAAAGCAACGAGAAAGGGTGGTGCGGCATGGATCAGTTGAGAGATCTGATGAAAAACGCCAAGCTTACCAGAACCAGCCGGATCATTGGAGAATATGTGCTGGACAACGAGACGGATGCCTGCTTTATGACCTCCACAGAGATTGCGGAAAAGCTGGAGGTCAGCGAGGCCAGCGTGATCCGGTTTGCCCGGGCCCTGGGATTTACCGGGTTTATGGACTTTCAGAAGAACCTGAGAAAGTCCCACACGGAGCGGCTGGGGCGAATCTCCTCGGCGGTGGCGGTGCCCTATGAGCGGCTTCAGGCCAGTATGGCCCACAGCGATGAGAACTACATCCAGGAATTTTTGATGAACACAGAGACGAATATTACCTCTGTCATCAAAAATAATCCCCAGGAAACCTTTGACAGTGCCATTACACTGCTGATGAACTGCCGGAGAAAATACATTGTTGCCTCCCGTGCCAACACGGGGGTGGCCTCCTATTTTAATCTGCTGCTGCGGCATCAGGTCAGCGATGTGATCCCCACCTGGGAAAGCTCTGTCAATGTGATCGACCACATGTGCGACATTGGAAAAGAGGACTGCGTGATCCTGTTCTCCTTCCCCCGGTATTCGGAGATGGATCGCCAGGCGCTTCAGATGGCAGAGGACGCCGGGGCATCCATTATCGTCATTACCGACCGACCCAGTGCCCCGCTGGCCCGATTTGCCACAGTGCTCCTCACGGTGGATGTGGACACCAACACCTTTTTTAACTCCTATGTGGGGGTGCAGCTGGTGATGGAGATCCTTTCTGCCGGGCTGTCCCGGAAAATGGGAGGAGCCAATGCGGAAAAATTACAGCTCATCGATAAATACATCGGCGCCCTTGGGGTGTATTAAGGGACGGACTGCCAAATTCCCACCAGTCTGAGCTTCCCCTGGGAGAAGCTGGCCGCCGTTGGGCTGACTGATGAGGGTGCAGGAAGTCGCTACTTTTTTGCGGATTTCGGCGAATCCGTACTGATTTTCCCCACCGTACATCTTCACTTTTAATTATTACATTTTACCTAAAATCATTCCCTCATCCACCACCCCTTCGGGGCGGTCCCCCTTCACCCAGGGGAAGGTTAGTCGAAACAAGCTGCCTGCCAGAAGCACGATTTTTCGTGTCTCTGGCAGGTGCTTTTTATGTTCTGTGGGATCGCCGATTCCGGGGATTGGAAAGAATCAAA
>CAZFXB010000305.1:0-1938 GCA_964522835.1 uncultured Oscillospiraceae bacterium | reverse complement strand
TGGGAACGGATTTGCCGCTTTGCCGCTGCTTTGCCAGAAGCACCATGGCTCCCCCAGCGGACAGTCCCAAAATCAGAAGAATGGCGTTCCAGATATCCAGTGCTGACCACTGGGTCTCCAGCACCACCCCCAGCAGCAGGATCGCCCCTGCTGCCATGGACAGGCCGGTGGAGATAGGGCCGTAGGTCAGCACGGTGTGATCGGTGCCCCGTCCAGGGCTCCGCCAGCTCAGGCCAAGCAGCATGGCCACGGCAATTCCGCTGATGGTCACCAGCAGGATTGTAGAGGGGTGGCCGGAAATAAACAGGCCCAGCTCGTCTACCGCAGAGCCAAGATTACAGAAACGCAGCAGGGCAGCACAGAGAGACCACAGTGCCAAAATGATGATATATAGACGCTTGTGCTTCATAAACGTTTGCCTCCAGTTTGATATACAGCCTACATTATACCAGCAAAACAGCCGCTTTTAAAGGGATAACTGTGGAAAACCTGCGGATTTTTTTGTGGAAAAGCCTGTGGAAACCGTGGAAAATCGACAGTTTTCCACAGGAATTTCAATGGGTTCCGGGTTTTTGCAGAAAAAGGCTGTGCTGCAAAATGTGAATTTTGCAATCGACCTTTTCATATTTCATTTTCGCTAATAGATAAACAATTATCAATTTTTGCACATTATGGGACAACGCTCTATTCTTCTCCGTTTGTATACTGGATGTACTGTGGATGATCCACAGAATCCGCCACAATCATTCCGTTTTCTCCCCAGTAGATTTCCGGATTGCTTTGAGACGCCACCTCGGTAATCATTTCTTTTTCGCCGTTTTTCATATCCATGGCATAAAGGATGGCGTTGCCTTCCCCGCCTCTAGTCCCGACGGTATAATACATTCGATTATCTTTGACATATTTCGGTCCGCCATCCGCCAATTCATCCAGTGTCCACTGTCCTGTCAGCATCATTTCATCATCACTGATTTCATAGACGGACACCTGAATCAAACTTCCTGTTTCACCATTGGATGACCGAGACCACAGGTCCATTTCATAGACTACACCATTTTGAATTGTTACATTCTGGGGTATGGATTCTGTCTCGAATGCGCTTGCTGTCATATCTGTCAGGTCAAGAAGGATGATTTCGCCCCCATAATCGGCATAGAGCGTATCCCCTAATATTTCAAAATCCGTCAGAGCTGCAACATCCAATTCCTCTATTTCTCCGCCGACAACCGGAACTCTGGCAAGTTGACCTGCGTGCCCCACAAGTCCCGTTGTAACATATAGCCACCCATCATGGAATGCCATACGCCCATTTGCAGAAGCGTACCCATTTTTGACGATTCGAAATTGGCTTGTACCGTCGGCATTGACCGAGTAAAGCACGCCATTGTCAGAAACATATACTTTTTCTTCTGTCACCAAAAAAGCCAGTGCATTATCCTGAGATTCATAGAGCCTCTCTGTGCGTCCCGTTGCTTCCTTATACCGACAGATATAGAAAGTTCCATTTTGATATGCTTTATAGTAAACCCACCCCTGCGTTGAACCATTTGGCTCCGGAACAACAGGATCTTCTTTGTAATGTCCAATCACAGCGACACAGCCAATTACCAGCAGAACGCAAAGGACTGACAAAACAGACAGCGCCCACTGGACGGGGGTAGGTCTTTTTCGATTTTGCCCGGCATGATAGGTCGCTATAGCCCGCCGTTTTTCCTCCGGACTTTCGGTATCAAATTTTCCAAAATTCGGCGAAATATCCACGCTGGGTAACCCCATTCGATTGGTGATTTGCTCCAATCGCTGCGCAAGCATATATGGATACATTCCTCAGGGGGAAATTTGCAACGCAGCTTCACGAAGTTGAAATGCCGTATCTGCATCCCTACAAACCCGCCGCAGATAATCCGGATAAATCGTCTCAACGGCTTTATCCGATTC
>CAZFXB010000304.1:0-1955 GCA_964522835.1 uncultured Oscillospiraceae bacterium | reverse complement strand
GCGATGGAGTTACGAACCTGCTCCCAGGCACGGCCTGCGGAGAACATGGCAAAGGAATTGATAAAGGGAATCTTGCCGCAGGTTGCAAGACCGGCAGCCACACCGGCCATGTTGGCCTCAGCGATACCCATGTTGAAGAACCGCTCGGGGAACTTGGTGGCAAAGCCCTTGGACATGGTGGAGCCGGACAGGTCAGCGTCCAGAACCACAACATCAGTATACTCTTCGCCCAGCTGTGCCAAAGCATCGCCATAGGCGGCACGTGTTGCAATTTTCATAGTTACGCCTCCTCCAGTTCATTCAAAATGGCGGTGAGCTCGGCAACGCCCTGCTCATACTGTTCTTTGTTGGGTGCCTTGCCGTGCCAGCCTGCATTGTTCTCCATGTAGAAGATGCCCTTGCCCTTGACGGTCTTGGCCAGAATCACGGTGGGCTTGCCCTTAACGGTCTCAGCTTCCTTGTATGCACGGGTGAGGGCATCGTAGTCGTGGCCGTCCACCTTGATGACGTGCCAGCCGAAGGCCTCGTACTTCTTATCCAGAGGCTCGGAGGGCATAACATCGGCGGTCTTGCCATCGATCTGAAGACCGTTTACGTCCACCAGGGCACACAGGTTGTCCAGATTCCACTTGGCGGCAGACATGGCAGCCTCCCAGGTCTGGCCCTCTTCGATCTCGCCATCGCCCAGGATGGTGTATACCCGATAATCCTTCTTGTCCAGCTTGCCGGCCAGAGCCATGCCTACAGCGGCAGAGATGCCCTGACCCAGGGAGCCGGTGGACATATCAACGCCCTTCACATGAACCATGTCCGGGTGGCCGGAGTAGTGGTCGGTGATGGAGCGGAACTTGTGCAGATCCTCGATGGGGAAGAAGCCCCGGAGCGCCAGCACAGAGTACAGTGCGGGGGTGCAGTGACCCTTGGACATAACAAAACGGTCACGGTTTTCAGCCTTGGGGTTTTCGGGGTCAATTCTCATAACGCCGAAGTAGAGCACCGTCAGGGCATCCATACAGCTCATGGAGCCGCCGGGATGACCGGAAGCCGCCTCGTAGACACACTGAAGTGCCAGCAGCCGTGCCCGGGTGGCGGTGGCCAGAGCCTTTTTCTGATTCTGATCCATAATATCCTCTCTTTCAAATGTGAAAATGTTGAAACAAAACCTACAAATGATAACGTGGGGAAGGCTTAGAATTTAATTCTCTCATTGATATATGCAGCCACCTGATCGATGGGCATACGAACCTGCTCCATGGTATCACGATCACGGACAGTAACGCAGTTGTCAGCAGGGGTGTTCTCGTCGCCAATGGTCTGGAAGTCCACGGTGATGCAGAAGGGGGTACCGATCTCGTCCTCACGGCGGTAACGCTTGCCGATGGAACCGGCCTCGTCGTAATCACACATAAACTCCTTGGACAGCTGAGTATAGATCTCGGTGGCCTTGTCGCCCAGCTTCTTGGACAGGGGCAGCACGGCGCACTTATAGGGGGCCAGTGCAGGATGGAGCCGCAGTACCGTGCGGACATCGTCGTTGCCCTTCTTGTCCTGGCCAACTACCTCCTCGTCATAGGCATCCACCAGGAAGGCCAGGGTCACACGGTCAGCACCCAGAGAGGGCTCGATGACATAGGGGATATAGTGTTCGCCGGACTCCTGATCGAAATAGGTCTGATCCTTGCCGGAGGTGTTCTGGTGGGCGGTCAGGTCAAAGTTGGTACGGGAGGCCACACCCCACAGCTCGCCCCAGCCAAAGGGGAAGGTGAACTCAAAGTCGGTGGTGGCGTTGGAGTAGTGGGACAGCTCCTCGGGATCGTGGTCACGAAGCCGCAGATTTTCCTTCTTCATACCCAGCTCCATAAGCCAGTTGTAGCAGAATTCCTTCCAGTATTTGAACCAGTCCAGCTCGGTGCCGGGCTTGCAGAAGAACTCCAGCTCCATCTGCTCGAACTCAC
>CAZFXB010000303.1:0-1983 GCA_964522835.1 uncultured Oscillospiraceae bacterium | reverse complement strand
CCTTCGGCGGCCACCTCTCCCCAACGGGCCGAGGCAAGGGTGCTGCCGCACCAGTACAGTTCAAGGACTGCGTACAAACTGCCAAATTCGCACCAGCCAGAGGCCCCCTTGTTAAAGGGGGCTGGCTCGGCATTGCCGAGACTGGGGGATTCACTGTACGATTTCGCCGGAGAGTTCTTGACATACGCAACGGGCTACTGCGCAATCCCTCCGAGCCGCCTATGGGCGGCCCACCTCCCTTTAACAAGGGAGGCTCTGGGTGCTGCCGCACCGTTGCAGAACAGGGCAGATTTTACATTTTGCAACTGCCTGCCAGCGGCGGGCTGAGGGCAGCCCGCCCTACGATCATACAAGCAGCCTGTTGCAACACTGTAGGGCCGGTTCCACAGGCATTCCCTTCGGTCCCGCACCGGTGAAATTGTTCATTGAAATCCATTGACTATGTCGGAAAAAAGAGTATAGTAGAATTATGATTTCGGAGTGAATGCACTACGGCAGGGGGAAACAACGGCCCTTGCGACTTGAAAAGTGGACCCACAACAAGGCAATTCAGAAAGCACTGGAGAGCTATAGAGTTTCAGACGAGCAGAAAAACTATTTGCGAACGTTAAAGATTACACAAAACAGGAGCAACAACACATGACATACCATCAGGAAATTATCTTAAAAAATGGAAAAACTGCTGTTTTGCGCAACGGCACCCTGGCCGATGCAGAAGCGGCACTTGAGAATTTCAATCTTACCCACGGGGAAACAGACGACCTGCTTTCCTATCCGGATGAAAACAGTCTGACTGCCGCCCAGGAGGGGGCATTTCTTGCAGAAAAGACGGCCAGTAAAAATGAGATCGAAATCATTGCCCTTGTGGATGGCCAGATTGTGGGTATGGCTGGCATTGAGGCGTTGGGAGCAAACTACAAGGTTTGCCACCGTGCCGAGTTTGGCATTGCCATCGCAAAAGCATATTGGGGGCTGGGGCTTGGGAAAGCCATGACGGAGGCCTGCATTGCCTGCGCAAGGCAGGCCGGATACAGGCAGCTGGAGTTGAACGTGGTAGCTGGAAACGAGCATGCTTCTGCACTGTACCGGAAGTGCGGCTTTGTGGAATACGGACGAAATCCAAGAGGCTTCAACTCCCGCATGAGCGGTTATCAGGAGCTTGTGTATATGCGCCTGGAATTATGAGGTGCAATGTACGAAGGGGACTACGGATTGCCACTGTAGTAGACGTCGGTCACTGGTGCGCAATGACATGGTGGAGGTAAGGACTGCGTACAAGCCGCCAAATTTGCACCAGCCTTGGCTCGCCCCGCTGGGGAGAGCTGTCAGCGAAGCTGACTGAGAGGGGGCAGGATGCAGCTGCATAGTTGTATAAATGACGGCGAATACGTACCGGTTTTCTATCCCGCTACCGCTTCATTTTTCAAATTTGCTTCTTACCTGTCTCGCCCCTCTCCGTCCGCCTTCGGCGGCCACCTCTCCCCAACGGGCCGAGGCAAGGGTGCTGCCGCACCAGTGGTGGAATGGACTGTCTGCCACCGGAAGAAAAAAGGCCGCCCGGTGGGGCGGCCTGAATATTTGGTTACTGCATGGCCTTTTCCATGGCGGCCACACGGGTTTTGATCTGACGAACAGAGGCATCTACAGCGGAGATCACATCTCCGTTGCTGACATTCTCCCGGAAGTACCGCAGGAGGGTGATGCACCTGTCGTTGCCAATGCGGCCCAGGGAGGTGATGGTTTCCATCTGGAGGGACTGGTCCTGTCCCGGATCGTTGAGAAGCACACTGAGGATATCAATACAGCCGCTGCCCCCGGCCATGCCGCAGGCTTTGGCAATCTTGAGCTTGGAATCTCCGTCTGCTTCACCCAGATTGTGCAGCAGCTTATCCCACTGCCGCTTTGCGATCAGCTTGTCTACTTTTTTATTGATATTGCCCATAAGTACCCTTCTTTCCGCCCAAAGGCGATAATATATTGAAG
>CAZFXB010000302.1:0-1984 GCA_964522835.1 uncultured Oscillospiraceae bacterium | reverse complement strand
CCATGTCCAGTACGATCATTGACAAATGGGTTCACTCATTTCCTATAGTTTTTTCTCTTTGTATTTCGAGGGGATTTCCCCTGATGTTCCGTGTTTTTGGTTCTGGGGCGAATCAGGCATTCCAGCCCATAGCCCACCAGATCCATCCGTCCCGCCTTTTGCAGGGCTTCATAGACCAAATCATAATTCTTCGGGTTTTTATACTGGATCAGTGCCCGCTGCATGGCCTTTTCGTGGGGATTGGTGGCCACATATACCGGCTCCATGGTTCTGGGATCCACTCCGGTGTAGTACATCACCGTGGAGATGGTGGAGGGAGTGGGGTAAAAGTCAGAGACCTGTTCCGGATTCATGTGGTGCCTGTGCAGATACTCTGCCAGCTCCACAGCCTCCTTCAGGGTGGAGCCGGGATGGGAGGACATCAGATATGGCACCACAAACTGCTTCTTCCCCATCTGCCGGTTCAGTTCTTCGTACTTCGCCACAAATTTCTGATAAACCGCATTTTTCGGTTTGCCCATAAGCCGGAGCACCTTGTCCGAAATATGCTCCGGTGCCACCTTCAGCTGGCCGGAAACATGGTGCTCCACCAGTTCCCGGAAGAAGGTATCATCCTTGTCCTCCAGCAGATAGTCAAATCGAATGCCGCTACGAATAAACACCTTTTTCACCCCAGGTACGGCCCGCAGCTTCCGAAGCAGGGATACATAGTCGCTGTGGTCTGCAATCATATTTTTGCATGGGGTGGGGAACAGGCACTGCCGGGTGGGACAGGCTCCTTTGGTCAGCTGCTTTTCGCAGGCGGGCTGCCGGAAGTTGGCTGTGGGGCCGCCCACATCGTGGATATAGCCCTTAAACTCCGGATCCCTGGTCAGCATTTCCGCCTCTTTCACCAGAGATTCCTGGCTCCGGGCCTGAATGATTCGCCCCTGATGGAAGGTCAGGGCACAGAAGCTGCATCCACCGAAGCAGCCCCGGCAGCTTTGCAGGCTGAATTTGATCTCCCGAATGGCATCAATGCCCCCGTCCTTTTCGTACATGGGGTGGTAATTCCGCATGTAGGGAAGCTCGTAGACATCGTCCATCTCCTGCTGAGAAAGGGGCTCCTGGGGCGGATTCTGCACCACAAAGGTTCTCTCGTCATAGGGCTCCACCAGAGTTTTTCCGGAGAAGGGATCCGTATTGCAGTACTGGGTGTAAAAGCTCTTGGCATAGACGATCTTATCCTCGGTCATCTCCCCGTAGGAAGGCAGCAGGGTGTAGTCATATACATCCTCCAGGGACTGGGCCTTGTACACCGTGCCCCGGAGGAAGGTAATATCCCTCACATTCAGGCCGCTGTCCAGGGCCTCGGCCACCTCCACAATGCTTCTTTCCCCCATGCCGTAGAGCAGCAGGTCTGCCTGGGAATCCAGCAGAATGGAACGCTTTAACTTATCAGACCAGTAGTCATAGTGGCAAAGCCGCCGCAGAGATGCCTCAATGCCGCCGATAATAATGGGAGTCTTTTTGTAGCTCCGGCGGATCAGATTACAGTATACCACCGTGGCATAGTCCGGACGCTTGCCCATCTTCCCTCCGGGGGTAAAGGCATCGTAGCCCCGGCGCCGTTTTGCCACAGTGTAGTGGTTCACCATGGGATCCATGTTTCCTCCCATGACCAGGAAGCCCAGACGGGGCTCCCCCAACACCTTGATACTGTCCGGATCCTTCCAGTCCGGCTGGGGAATGATGCCCACCTTAAATCCGTGGGCCTCCAGCACCCGGCTGATGATGGCATGGCCAAAGGTAGGATGATCCACGTAGGCATCCCCGATCACATATACAAAGTCACACTGCTGCCAGCCCCGTGCCTCCATATCTTTACGGCTCACCGGAAGAAAATCTCCCACGGAAAGGCCCCCTCTCAAAGTCTAATCAGTTTACTATACCAGATGGACAGAAAAAAGTCCAGCAAAAGGAGATTTTTCCCTTTGCCGGACTG
>CAZFXB010000301.1:0-2008 GCA_964522835.1 uncultured Oscillospiraceae bacterium | reverse complement strand
GAATCCCGCAGCTTGGGCACCAGCTTCCCTACGCTGGGGCCGGGGCTCTCCGCCCGCATCAGGTGGAGGTTCTGCCCCCCCGCCAGAGGCAAAATGGCCAGCATAAACACCAGCACACCCATACCTCCCACCCAGTGGGAGAAGCTGCGCCAGAATAGCATACAGTGATCCAAATCCTCCACACGGTGCAGAATGCTGGCACCGGTGGTGGTAAAGCCGGAGACCATCTCAAAGAGGGCGTCCACATAGTGGGGAATTTCTCCCGTAATACAGAAGGGCACCGCCCCCACCGCACTCATAACGATCCAGCTCAGGGCCGTGGCCACAAAGCCCTCACGGGCATACATAGAGCGGCTTTTGGGCTTTTTAATCAGCGAAAACGACCCCAAAATGGCCGCTCCAACAGCGCATATCACAAAGGCCCAGCCGGTTTTTTCTCCATAAATCAGCCCCACCAGGGCCGGCAGCAGCATGAGAACCGCTTCGATCTCTAAAATACAGCTTACCACATACGCAATGATCGGCAAATTCATGTGTCTACCTCACTATGTCCCCAAGATCCCGAATGCCCTTGTGGGTGGTGACAACCACCACAATATCCCCCACCTGAATGGTGTCCTGGCCCGTGGGGGTGATAATCTTCCCCCGGCGGTTGATGCTGCACACCAGCAGGTTCTTCTTCAGGCTCAGTTTTGCAAGAGGCACCCCGATAATATCCACCGCACCGGGCCGCACCACAAACTCCATGGCCTCCACTTTTCCGTCCATAATCCGGTAAAGGGTCTCCACATTGTTGCCGCTGGCATTTTCCATGGCCCGGACATAACGGACAATGGTCTCGGCGGTAATATTCTTGGGATAGATCACACTGCCCAGGGGCAGATCGGATACTACCTCGGCAAAATCGATGCGGCCGATTTTGGTGACCACCTTGGCATGGGAAATTTTCTCCGCATAGAGGGCCAGCATAATATTCTCCTCGTCCAGGCCGGTCAGGGCAATGAATGCCTCCGCCTCCCGAAGGCCCTCTTCCTGAAGGAGCAGCTTGTCAATGGACTCGCCGTGAATGATTTTTGCCTTGGGCAGCCGATCTGCCAGCTCCTCACAGCGGGTCTGGCTGGCCTCAATGATCTTCACCTGAATGCCCGCCTTCAGCAGAAGAGAAGCCAGATACACGGAAATATTCCCGCCGCCGGCGATCATCACAGAGCGGATGGGCCGCTGCTGCTGCCGAAGCCGATGGAGCACAGCGCCAATCTCCGTCATGGGGATCACCACAGAGATCACATCCCCGGCCTGAAGATCGGTGGCGCCGTTGGGAATCACAATTTCGCCTCCACGCTGCCGAATGCACACCAGCATGTTGCCTCCAAGCATATTGTTGATGGCCATCATGTTTTTGCCGCAGAGGGGGCTTTTCTCCTGCAATTTAAAGCGGATCATGTTCACCTTGCCCTTGTCAAAGGTGTCCACATCCAGGGCCGCCGGAATTTGCAGCAGCCGGAAAATATCCTGGGCCGCCGCCATCTCCGGGTTGATGACCATAGCAAGCCCCAGTTCTTCCTTGATGTAGCCAATATCCTGGTAATAGCTGGGGTTCCGCACCCGGGCAATGGTCTGGCATCCCCCCGCCTTTCGGCCGATAAGGCAGGAGAGCATATTGAGTTCATCGTGATCCGTCACAGCAATCAGCAGATCTGTATCCTGAATTCCCGCCTCGGTCAGCGTGCTGAGACTGGTTCCGTTACCATAAACCGCCTGCACATCCATGGCAGAAACGGCAGCCTCCAGCCGTTCCTGATCCAGATCAATCAGGGTAATGGCGTGATCCTCCTGCCGGAGCTGCTCCGCCAGGGTCAGGCCAACCTTGCTACATCCAATGATGATAATGTTCATTTTGATCCTCTGTTTCTTTCTCTTTTTCGACTACGTTTTTTAATTGTACCGGTGGGTCAGCACCCTTGCCTCGCCCCTACGGGGAGAGGTGGCCGAACCTGTGAGGCCGGAG
>CAZFXB010000300.1:0-2051 GCA_964522835.1 uncultured Oscillospiraceae bacterium | reverse complement strand
AATCTATCCCCCGAGAGGGTTTTTTGTGGCTTTCTTCTCCCTCCAGCCTATGCTATACTGGCTGCAACCGGACTGACCCCCGGATTCTTTCAAAGGAGAAGATACCATGAAAAAGAACAGAACCCTTGCACTTTTGTTGGTTCTCACCATGATGGTGGCTCTGCTGGCAGGCTGCGGCGATACCGCTGCCTCCTCTCAAACAGCCGCTCAGCCCGAGACCACTGCCTCTGCCGCAAGCGAAGCCCCCGCAGAGCCCGTCCCGCCGGAAGCAGAAGCTTCCGTGCCCGAAGCCTCCACCCTGGAGGAGCCCGTTCCGGAAGACGGCCCCGCTGACTTCACCGAAGCCAACGCCAACATGGATTTTTCCGGCTATAAGGCCATGCTGAAGGAGCTCCACACTGAACTGCCCATTACCGAAGAGCCTGTCACCCTGAGCTACTTCTTCGGCTTTGAGGGCAGCACCCTGAATTACATCCAGGGCGGCACCATGAACGACCACCAGGTCTGGAATTGGCTGGAGGAAAACACCGGTGTCACCATGGAGCTGAATGTGGTGGACAAAACCCAGGAAACTGACCAGTTTAATCTGATGATTGCCTCCGGCGACTATGCAGATATCTTCCCCGCCGGAGACTATGCCAATGGTCTGGAAGCCGCATACGAAGAAGAGATCGTCACCGATCTTACGGATTATCTGGAAGAATATATGCCCAACTACCACCAGATCATCCATTCCGACCAGAACATTCTCAAGGATGTGCAGGACGGCGGCATGTTCCTGGGCATCTATGCCCTGAAGGATCAGATCGCCAATCCCTCCGGTCAGGGCGCTTTTGTCCGTATGGACTGGCTGGAGGATCTTAATATGGAAGTCCCCCAGACCTATGACCAGCTCACCGAGGTGCTCCGGGCCTTTAAAACAGAGAAGGGCGCTGTAGAGCCCATGAGCCTGTATAACACCATCAACATGCAGAATGGCCAGCTCATCGGCGGCTTCGGCTCCATTGCCGAGCTTTCTACCAACGGCATGGGCGGCTCTGCCCTCTCCGGCTTCTATCAGATCGACGGAGAAGTGATCTTCGGTGCCACTGCCGAGGGAACCCGGAAATATCTTTCCTGGCTGAATGACCTCTATCAGGAGGATCTCATCAATTTTGAAAACATGCAGAACCGTGAGATGAACCCATTCTCCGATCTGAATGCGGGTCTGGCTGCCTCCGGCGGCACGGGCTACATCTTCAACAATCAGCCCTTTGGCGGCATTTACTCTGACCAGTCCACCGATGAGAACTGTAACTGGTGGCCCGTACAGGATGTGGCCGAGGAAGCCGGAGCTACTATCCCCTTCTTCGAGGAGGTCTCCTTTATCGACATGACCTCTCTGGCCATTTCCAGCCAGTGCGAGAACGTGGAGGTTGCCCTTCAATTCCTGGATTATGGCTATAGCTACGAAGGCTCTCTGCTTTACAACTTTGGCTTCCAGAAGGGCTCCGGTGAAGGCACTGTGGAAACCTGGGACTTTGGCACCGACGGCGAACCTCTGATGGACGGCGACGCTCTGCTCACCGTGGCAGAGGCCACCAACATTGCCTCCGGTGTGATCTCCACCAAGGATCTGGCAGGCATCGTCTTCGACAAGCGGCTCAGCTTCGAATTTGGAGAAAGAGAGCTCTCCTGCTTTGATGCATGGGCCACCAACAAGAACACCTACTGCATTCTTGGCTCCGCCACCACACTGAATCCCGAGGAAAGCACCACCGCCTCCTCCATCTACAGCGATATTCTTACCTATGTTGCCACCGCTTCCCTCCAGTTCATCAACGGTGATCTGGACATTAAGGATGACACAGTCTGGAACCGCTATGTTTCCGACATCGAAGGCATGAATATCAGTGAGCTGACCAACATCGTTCAGGGCGCATACGACCGTGCAAACGGATAATAAAACGGCTGTTTGGGGCCTCGCAAGAGGCCCCCTCAGATATAAGAAAGAATTTAAGGAGGAAACCATTATGAATTTTGCTGGCAATTATACCTACCTGATGGACACC
>CAZFXB010000299.1:0-2097 GCA_964522835.1 uncultured Oscillospiraceae bacterium | reverse complement strand
TTGTAAACGTATCCGCTACCGATAAGGGTACCGGTAAGGCTCAGAACATCACCATCACCGCTTCCTCCAACCTGTCCCAGGAGGACATTGAGAAGGCTGTAAAGGAAGCCGAGCAGTACGCCGCCGAGGACAAAGCCCGTAAGGACGAGGTGGAAGCCCGCAACGCTGCCGACCAGGTGATCTACCAGTCCGAAAAGACCCTGGAGGAGCTGGGTGATAAGGTTACCGATTCCGAAAAGGCTCCCATCCAGGAGGCTATTGAAAAGCTCCGTGAGACCCTGAAGGGCACCGATGTGGAGGCCATCAAGGCGGACACCGAGAATGTCCAGAAGGCATTCTACGCCATCTCCGAGAAGCTCTATCAGCAGCAGGCTGC
Source organism: uncultured Oscillospiraceae bacterium (assembly GCA_964522835.1). Lineage (GTDB taxonomy): Bacteria > Bacillota > Clostridia > Oscillospirales > Oscillospiraceae > HGM13006. The sequence goes on along the minus strand of CAZFXB010000299.1, from coordinate 1,721 downwards.
CGAGGCCGGTCAGGCCCAGGGCGGTGCAGCTCCCACCGACGACGGTGTGGTAGACGCTGACTACGAGGTTGTGGACGACGAATAATTAGGGAATCACCGTTGGAGCACGGAGGAGAATCACTCCGTGCTCCATTTGGATTCCTTTTTTATTGAATGAGGTGAGACAATGGCAGACGAGAAAAGAGATTATTATGAAGTCCTTGGGGTGGAGAAATCCGCTTCGGACGACGAGATAAAGAAGGCCTATCGTAAGCTGGCCAAAAAATATCACCCGGATCTCAACCCCGGTGACAAAGAGGCTGAGGCCAAGTTTAAGGAAGTGGGCGAGGCCTACGAGATTCTGTCCGACAGCGAAAAGCGTTCTCGCTATGACCAGTTCGGCTTTGCAGGCGTGGATCCCAACTACGGCGCCGGAGACGGCGGCTTTGGTGGGTTCGGCGGTGGCTTCGGAGGCTTCGATGTGGATCTGGGCAGCATTTTCAGCGATTTCTTTGGCGGCGGCGCTTCCACCAGCAGCCGGAGAAACGGTCCCAGAAAAGGCGAAAATGTCCGTGCCGCAGTGACCCTGACCTTTGAGGAGGCAGCCTTTGGATGCGAGAAGGAGGTTTCAGCCTCCCGGATCGAAAACTGTGCCAAGTGCAGCGGCACCGGCTCCGCCGACGGCAGCGAGCCCATTACCTGTGCCCATTGCGGCGGCAGCGGCGTAGTACGTACTGTTCGGCAGACCGCCTTTGGTGCCATGCAGCAGCAGACCTCCTGCCCCAAGTGCGGCGGCACCGGCAAGACCGTAAAGGATCCCTGCCCCACCTGCCGTGGCAAGGGCAAGGTTCGGAAAAACAAGAAGATCACTGTAAAGGTTCCCGCCGGTGTGGACAACGGTCAGGCCGTCCGGGTCTCCGGCGAAGGCTCCGTGGGCACCCAGGGGGGCTCCAATGGCGACCTTTTGGTAGAGGTCAATGTGCTGCCCCACGCTATTTTCCAGCGGGAAGGCAGCGATGTGATCTGTGAGATGCCCATTACATTTGTCCAGGCTGCCCTGGGCGGTGACCTGGAGGTGCCCACCCTGGACGGCAAGGTGCGGTACAACATCCCCGAGGGCACCCAAACTGGCACCACCTTCCGGCTCCGCAACAAGGGTATTCCTGTGGTAGGCTATTCCGGCCGCCGTGGCGATCAGTATGTCACCGTGGTGGTGGAAACCCCCAAGAATCTGAATAAAGAACAGAAGGAAATTCTCCGAAAGTTCGCCGAAACTGAAGGGGAGGAAGGCTACGCCAAGCGAAAGAGCTTCTTCGACAAGGTGAAGGATAATATTAAGAATAAGTGAGAAAAATCCCCTGCGGAAACCGCAGGGGATTTTGTGTAATATAGTGAATTTTCCAATACGGCAGACAACGGCCGACTTTACAGCTATTTCCCCTCCAGCGACCCGGACTACGATCTGCTGGTCAACGGAAAAACCGGCCTTTACGGCATCAATCTCACCAATCAGGCCCAAACGCTGCTTTATACCTGGGATCAGCGTCAGTTTTCTCTCGGCCAGTTGGCTCCCCAGTGCCCTGGAATGTCCGATTCCACCTACTACGGCCCCGAAGGCACCCTGGGCTTCTACTCATGGCAGAAGGATGGCTACGTGGTGGAGATATTGTCTCCCAAATCGTAAAACCGTCAGAGAAAAAATAGCACCAAAGGGGTTCCGTAAAACTGCAATGTGTCTCTGC
>CAZFXB010000298.1:0-2106 GCA_964522835.1 uncultured Oscillospiraceae bacterium | reverse complement strand
ATAAAAGGTTCTCGTAGCCGCCGTATTCATCAAATATATAATAGTATACGTTGGGTCGGTTTTCTCCAAAGGTCACCGTCTCCCCGGTCTGGGGCAGCCCCTGGTATTCTGCCGTTCTCAGCAGCGTGGGTATGGCCAGAATCATATTCATGGCCATCATAGAGGAAAACGCAATCAGGATCAGCAGGCATCCGCTCCGAAGATCCGGCTTTTTTCGCAGCAGCAGAAAAAACAGCCCCAGAAACGCCACCACCAGAATTGCCATCAGATACCGATCCCGGAAGAAGGGCAGCAGCCGCTTTAAATTCACCGCCACAAAACAGAAATTGATGACCACCAACAGAGACAGATCCGCCAAAAAGGCACCCCGGGACACATTTCGAAATATGCCCGAAAACACGCCCAGCATCAGAAGCCCTGTCACCGTAAATACGATCAAAAATGGTACCATGGAGCCGGGGGGCACCTCGTCACAGTTTCTGGCGTAGAGAAACACGCAGGGAAAGGCCGCCACCGACAAGAGCGACAACAGGGGCACCAGATCATATTTGGCAAAATGTCGCATTTGGGTATCCTCCAAGTTTTTGTTTGTGTTCTGCACATTCCTGCCTTGCGGTGCTCCTCCCCGCTCCGCTATGCGGGAGTGGTTTAGGCTGCCGCACCGGCAGGGTCATTCCACCTCGTCCTCGTAACCGAAGAAATAGGTGTACACCGGCTCTACAGGAGGAAGATTAGCCCCCAGCACCTCCCGGAACATAAGCCGCAACGTGTTGATGCCGTTTTCCCCCTCAATAGGGAAGCTCTCCCCCTGGTAGTAGACACAGTTCAGAATATTCTTCATATATGGCTCTTCCACATAGGGATCGTAGCTTTCCAGCACCTTCATCTGCCACATATGAATGGGGTACCGGTTGCCGTGGTCAGACTGTAGAATAATCATGGCCTCCGGGTCATTCTTCTGGATGGTATCCACCAGCTCCAGGATATAATCACCGACGAAGCCCAGCTGATTTAAATACAGGCTGTGATCCAGCCAGTTCCACCCCTGGGAGAAGGGCATTTCCTCCCCATGACGGCCCACCATGGTGGGGCTGTGGGGACACTGGATATATCCGATGGTCAGGGTGGGGCCATCCTGGGCCGTTTTCCAGGCGTTCATGCCTGCATCCAGCGCATTGTCCAGACATCTGCGGTAGTTGGAGCTGTAGTCCAGAGAGAACAGATCATCCAGCAGCTTTTTGGCCCGGGGCATCTTGTTAAAGAGACTGTTTTTCAGCAGAATTTCCGAAATCGTGCGCCGGGTCTGCTCTTTGGTCAGCACCTGGGCATTCTCTGTCCCCAGTGCATCGATATGGTTAATCATCTGAACCTGATAGCCGTTCTCCCGGAAAATCCGGTTCATGGCGGTGTTATGTACCCAGTCCTCTTTGGTCTTTTTGCTGTCCTCCAGGGCTACTACATAATCCAGATTCAAAAGGTTGGGCAGAATTGTGACCGTCTCCACCGCCTCTGTGTTCCGGCTCTCCCGAGCCACAGAAAAGCCCCGCTCCTCCAGCGCCTCCAGAAACTCCGAGTTGTCGTAATTATAATAGTATAGAAGATTCTCATAGCCGCCGTATTCATCAAACACAAAATAGTACACATTGGGGCGGTTTTCCCCGAACTCCGCATGAAGCTCCGACTGGGGCTTTTCCGCCGAAGCCTCCCAGCGAAGCTCCAGCATGGTGGGCACTGCAAATATGAGATTCATTACGATCATGGAGCCAAAGGCGATCAATACCAGAAGGCAGGGAGTAACCATGTTGGGCTTTTTCCGCAGCAGCAGCACAAACACCGCCAGAAGCAGCAGCCCCAGGATCACCAGCTGCCACCGATCCCAGAGGAAGGGCAGCACTTTTTTCACATTCTCTGCCAGAAGGCAGAAATTGATGACCACCAGCAGACAAAGATCTGCCAAAAAGGCCCCCCGGGATACGTTCCGGAAAATAGCCGAAAAAAGGGCCGTCAGGCCAAGGCCAAGGACGGTATACACCAGCAGGAAGGGGACCATAGACACCGGGGCCACCTCTTCACAGTTCTGGGCAAATATAAAAATACAGGGAAAGG
>CAZFXB010000297.1:0-2135 GCA_964522835.1 uncultured Oscillospiraceae bacterium | reverse complement strand
CGGTTCTTTTGGATGGTTTGCTGTTTTTCACGAAAATCGTGCAGAAACTATTGCAATCCCTTTGAAATATGGTAAAATAGGTGGGCAAAATAAAATATTATTGTAAGGAGTTGTTCTTGTGGAAAATCTGTTTCTGCTTGGCTTCGTCGGTGCCGTTCTGGCTCTGCTGTTTGCAGTGTACCAGCGCAGCGTTGTTATGAAGCACTCCGAAGGTAACGAAAAGATGGTCAAGATCGCACAGGCCATCCGTGACGGTGCTAATGCTTACCTGAAGCATCAGTACATCACGGTGGGCAAGGTCTTTGCCATTGTTTTTGTGATCCTTCTGGTGATGGCTTTCGCTACCGATGGCGAAATGCTCTCTAAGTTTACCCCCTTCGCATTTGTGACCGGTGGTGTGTTCTCCATGCTGGCTGGCTTTATCGGCATGAAGATCGCTACCAACTCCAATGCCCGTACCGCTCAGGCTGCTTCCGAGAGCCTGAACAAGGGTCTCCGTGTGGCATTCTCCTCCGGCTCCGTCATGGGCTTTACCGTGGTTGGCCTGGGTCTGCTGGACGTGACCATGTGGTTCTGCATCCTGCACTTTGCCTTCGGCATTGATGATCCCATTCAGCTGGGCAACATCATGGTTATGAACGGCATGGGCGCTTCCTTCATGGCTCTGTTTGCCCGTGTTGGCGGCGGTATCTACACTAAGGCTGCTGACGTTGGCGCTGACCTGGTTGGTAAGGTCGAGGCCGGCATCCCCGAGGATGACCCCCGTAACCCCGCTACCATCGCTGACAACGTAGGCGATAACGTAGGCGACGTTGCTGGTATGGGCGCTGACCTGTATGAGAGCTATGTTGGCTCCATCCTGGCTACCTTTGCCCTGTCTGCTACTGCTGGCTATGGCTTCAAGGGTATGCTTCTGCCCCTGATGATTGCTGTGGTTGGTATGCTCTGCTCTCTGGTTTGCACCTTCCTGGTTAAGACCAAGGAGAACGCTACCCAGAAGTCCCTGCTGACCTCCCTCCGCACCGGCACCTATGCCGCTGCTATCATTGCTGCTGTCTTCTCTGCAATCCTTACCGTTGTGATTATGGACAGCATCGGCATCTTTGTTGCCATCCTCTGTGGTCTGGTGGGCGGCTGTGCCATCGGCTACTTCACCGAGTACTACACCTCTGATAACTACAAGCCCACCCAGGAGCTGGCTGCTGCTTCCGAGACCGGTGCTGCTACCATCATCATCGGTGGTATCTCCCTGGGCCTGAAGTCCACCATGGCTTCCATCCTCATCGTAGGCGCTGCCGTTATCATCAGCTTCTTCGCTGCTGGCGGCTCCCTGGCCGAGGGCCTGTTCACCACTTCCTTCAACCAGGGCCTCTACGGCATCGGCATCGCCGGTGTTGGTATGCTCTCCACCCTGGCCATCACCCTGGCTACCGACGCTTACGGCCCCGTTGCTGACAACGCTGGCGGTATTGCTGAGATGGCTGGTCTGCCCGAAGAGGTTCGTGAGCGTACCGACGCTCTGGACTCCCTGGGTAACACCACCGCTGCTACCGGTAAGGGCTTTGCCATTGGCTCCGCTTCCCTGACCGCTCTGGCTCTGCTGGTTTCCTATGTTGACATCGTTCAGACCAAGACCCCCGAGGTTCTGGACTTCAGCCTGACCAGCCCCACCATTCTGGTTGGCCTGTTCGTAGGCGCTATGCTGACCTTCGTATTCTCCGCATTCACCATGAGTGCTGTGCAGACTGCTGCTCAGTCCATCGTTGTGGAGGTTCGCCGTCAGTTCAAGGAGATCCCCGGCATCATGGAGTACAAGGCTGATCCTGACTATCAGGCTTGCGTCGGCATGTGCACCAAGGGCGCTCTCCATGAGATGGTAGTTCCCGCTCTGCTGGCTATCATTGTTCCCATTGCTACCGGCCTGATTCTGGGCCCCACCGGCGTAGTTGGTCTGCTGGGCGGCGTTTCCGTCACCGGCTTCGCTATGGCTGTGTTTATGTCCAACGCTGGCGGCGCTTGGGATAACGCTAAGAAGTACATTGAGAGAGGCAACCACGGCGGCAAGGGCAGCGAGCAGCACAAGGCAGCTGTCGTTGGCGACACTGTAGGCGACCCCTTCAAGGATACTTCCGGTC
>CAZFXB010000296.1:0-2151 GCA_964522835.1 uncultured Oscillospiraceae bacterium | reverse complement strand
GGGGGTCTGGGGTTCGAGTCCCTAATTCTCCACCATAAAAACCAAGCCTTATGGCTTGGTTTTTTTGTTTTGGTGGAGAATTAGGGACTCGAACAGGGCGGCGGTGCGCCAGCACCGTAAACAAAGCCATAGCATGGCTTTGTTTAGCCCGCGGGGATCAATCTTGGGGTACTGTCTACTAAGGAGACGACCGCTGCTCGCTCCCTTTGTTTTGTGGAGAATTAGGGACTCGAACAGGGCGGCGGTGCGCCAGCACCGTAAACAAAGCCATAGCATGGCTTTGTTTAGCCCGCGGGGATCAATCTTGGGGTACTGTCTACTAAGGAGACGACCGCTGCTCGCTCCCTTTGTTTTGTGGAGAATCAGGGACTCGAACAGGGCGGCGGTGCGCCAGCACCGTAAACAAAGCCATAGCGTGGCTTTGTTAGCCCGCGGGGATCAATCTTGGGGTACTGTCTACCGGGGAGACGACCGTCCCCCTCCTTCTCCTCCTTCCTGTCACATACAAAAAACGCCGCCCTGAACAGAAAGCTCTGTTCTGGGCGGCGTTTTCTTGTTTTTTGATCATTTGATGCAGCTCGAGCAGGGGGTATAGCCCTCTGCCACCGCTTCATCATAGCCGGAGAAGATCACCTGATTCTTCTGCGCGGGCAGGTTGGCGCAACCGGGCAGGTGGAACTTCTTGCTGTTCTTGTTTCCGATATAGGTCTGCCGCACCTGCGAGGACGGCAGGGTGGGGTTCAGCTCACCATCCTCGGCAAACTGCTCGTAGCCCACCGTGTAGTTCTGCCCATCGCTTGCCACGATGATGGTGCCCATCAGATCGGTGCGGTAGAGGTCGATGCCGGCATCCCGCAGGATGCTCAGCGTCTCTGTGTGGGGGTGCCCATAATCGTTGTTCACACCACAGGAAATAATGCCCATCTCCGGCAGCACCTCGTTCAGGAAGGCATATCCGGTAGAGGTACTGGAGCCGTGATGTCCCACCTGAAGCACATCCGCTTTCAGGTTTGCACCACTGGCGACCAGATCGCTCTCTGCGCTCTTTTCCATATCACCGGTGAGCAGATAGCTGGTGGAACCATAGTCGATGCGCAGCACCAGCGAAGTATCGTTGGTATCACTGTACTGCCTGACCGGACCCAGCAGCTCCACCCGGGCACTGCCAAGCTGCCAGACATCCCCCACCTGCGGCACCTCCACTACAAGGTTCTGCTGCCGGGTATATTTAACAAAGTTCTGGAAGCATTTGGTGGAAGCCTCGGTCACCGGGCTGTACACATGGTAGACCGGGAAGTACGCCAGCACCGCTGACAAGCCGCCCACATGATCCTCGTGGGCGTGGGAACAGAACAGGTATTCCAGCTGTTCCACCCCTTTGGACTGTAAGTAGGAGACGACCAGACTGCCATCGTCCACGTTGCCGCCATCGTACAGCATGAACTTGCCGTCGCATTCGACCAGCACGCTGAGCGCCTGTCCAACGTCGATGAAGTGCATCCGGAAGGAACTTTCCGCTCCGGGCTGGGCGCTTGCCGAAGCAGAGGGAGCGGGCGGTTCCACCGGCACCCCGGGCTGGCTCCCGCCAATGCTCATGTACTCCAGAATGGTCAGGAGCAGCAAGGCTGCCGCAGCCAGCAGGATCAGCCCGCACAGCCGCTTTTTAAAAGCTCTTACTTTTTCTTTTTGATTTTTGCGTTTGCGTTTTTCCACGCTGCGCCCTCCTTCTGTTGATCCGGTTTCGGCTTGCGGGCGGGAGCAGTCCGGGGGGCAAAGCGTGCACCGGGGCTGGGCTGCCGCCCTGCCGGAGCAGATGTCCTGCCGTTCTTGCTCTTGCTGTTCGGGCGAACCGTATAAGTACCATCCTCATGGATGGACACCTGCGCGGTCTGGGCACGGCGGGCAGTGCGCTGCACGGCGCGGCGACCCTCGGCGGGCACCAACAGCGGGATCAGATCCTCACGGTGGGTCATCCTGAGCGCCTTGATGACCTTTTCGGCATTGCGCGGCTCGTAGTACTGGAGCAGCGCACGCTGCAACGCCTTGCCTTCTGCGGTCTTTTCCACAAAGACCGGCTTGAGGGTGTAGGGATCCAACCCGGTGTAGAACATACAGGTGCTCACCGTGCCGGGCGTGGGGTAGAAGTCCTGC
>CAZFXB010000295.1:0-2185 GCA_964522835.1 uncultured Oscillospiraceae bacterium | reverse complement strand
TATGAAAAACAGAAAAATATCGATCCTGATTAAGAAATCCTCCTTGGTTTTTGATAAGCTTTCCAATCAGCTGCTGACCCCCTACGATTTGACCAGCAGCCAGTTTAAAATTCTGATGATGCTCTACCATGCACCGGGAGACACAGTACGACAGGCGGACATTGAGGAGCGATTCTCCATGACCAACCCCACCGTCACCGGCCTGGTGCAGAAGCTGGAGGCAAAGAATCTTGTAAAGCGGATCCCAAACCCTGAGGATAAGCGTAGCAAGGTGCTTGTCCTGACGGAGCGGGCGATGGAAATGAAAGAGGAGTTGCTGGCACTGGCGAACAGTCTGGAAGGCCAGATGACGGCCAAATTGACAGGACTGGAATGTGACCGGCTGGCAGCCTTGCTGGAAAAAATGCTTTCATAAAGATCACGAAGAAAGCGGGGACGGGGTGAAACAGCAACGAGAAATGTTGTTTTCCACGGGTGTATACGGTGGAGCATAATTAGACTGGTCTCAATGATGTTGATTTCGTATCTTGTATTCCGTTACACAAACCAGAATACAAAGGAGGAAAAACTATGATACAGCTGAATTATCCCCTGTTTGACGGGGAAAAGCTCTGGGAAGGAGCTTGTGTTTCGATTGAAAATGGTGTGATTATGTCCGTGGAGGAATGTGATCCGGCACAGTGCGGAGACGGAATGCTGTTGCCCGGTCTCATCGATGCACACGTACATATGGGAAGTCCCGGTCACGTGGAGGAGATGCTCCATAGCGGCATTACCACGGTCTGTGATGTCAGTGCATCCAGGGCATTGATCGAATCCTCTAAACAGCTGGAGATTATCGGCTCGTCCGGAATGGCCATGGGGGTTGTAATGAATCCCAAGGGCTATGTGGAGCAGGCGGCGGAAAACGGGGCGAAATATATTAAGGTCTTGCTGTTCAACGCCCTTTCCATTGGCAAGCCTGCACTGTGTGGCATTGTAAAGGCTGCTCACAAAAGAGGTTTGAAGGTGGCAGTCCATGCCACAGAAATTGCAACTGTACGACAGGCTGTGGATGCGGGGGCAGATATCTTGCTTCATGTGCCCATGAAGGAACCCTTCCCCGCAGAGCTGGCAGACGCCATTCGGGAGAAAGGGATCGCAGTGGCCCCCACCCTTGTGATGATGGAAACCTTCGCTCACAGCGGGCGAAACGGGTATAAACCGGAACATTACCCCAATGCCCAGCAGGCAGTCCGCCTGCTGCACCGGAAGGGAGTCCCGATTCTGGCAGCCACCGATGCTAATCCCGGTACATTTGCGCCTGCTGTGGGATATGGCAGCACCCTGCATCGGGAACTGGAGTTGCTGGTAGATGCGGGCCTGACACCGCTGGAGGTGCTGTCCAGTGCCACCGGCAATCCTGCGAAGGGATTTGGGTTACATACCGGAAAGCTTGCAGCCGGGATGCCTGCCAATATGCTGCTGGTGGAGGGCAGACCTGACCGCCGAATTACAGACAGCAGCAAAATTCAGCAGATATGGGTGAAGGGAGAAAGAATACCATGAAGATCATCACATTGGAGGAGCATATCGCTCTGAACACCTTGAGCCGGGCACTGGCCAAGTACCCCTCCGAGGATGCCCTCCGTACAGACTGTGCCGGAGCTCCGGATTTGCCCTATTTTCCGGACATGAAGCTCTATTGCAACCTGGAGACACGGCTTGATGATATGGAGAAATGGGGAATTACGAAACAGATTCTGTCGGCACCAGTTTGCTCCGGACTTATACCAAAAGAGGAATCAGCGGCAGTGGTCAGCGAGGCGAATGATGAGCTGGCACAGATTGTGGACCGTCATCCGGAACGTTTCGGTGCGTTTGCGGTTCTGCCCTGGTCGAACCCTGAGGCAGCGGCCAGGGAACTGGAGCGGTGCATGACGAAATTGGGCTTTCAGGGGGCAATTCTGGCAGGGCGGCCCACCGGAAAAACGGCGTTTCTGGATGATAAGCAGTTTACGCCGATTCTGGAAGCTGCCGAAGCACTGGAGGCTCCGATCTATATCCACCCGGCCCCGCCCATGACCTCTGTGCAAAAATGCTACTATGACGGGCTGGGGAAGCAGCTCAGTGCCCGGCTGGCCCTTTATGGCTGGGGCTGGCATCACGAGGCGGGGATTCAGCTGCTGCGGATGATCCTGTCCGG
>CAZFXB010000294.1:0-2191 GCA_964522835.1 uncultured Oscillospiraceae bacterium | reverse complement strand
CTTCCAGCCCGGCGTCAATGGCCAGATAGGTGTTGGCCAGGGTCTGGGCCTCCACACCCTGGGAGGCATCCACCACCAGCACCGCACCTTCGCAGGCGGCCAGAGAACGGGATACCTCGTAGTTAAAGTCCACGTGGCCCGGGGTGTCGATCAGGTTCAGCACATAGTCCTCGCCATCGTCGGCGGTGTAAAGGAGCCGGACGGCTCGGGCCTTGATGGTGATGCCCCGCTCACGCTCCAGATCCATGTTGTCCAGGATCTGATCCTCCATCTCACGCTCCTCGATGGTGTGGCACTCCTCCAGCAGACGGTCTGCCAGGGTGGACTTGCCGTGGTCGATGTGGGCGATGATGGAAAAGTTTCTGAGTTTATTTAAATCGGTCATAAATTGCACCTCAAGATAATTTCTCTAATTCTATAGTATAGGCGATTTTAGGGATTTTGTAAAGAAAATTCGATGAAATACCTGCTGGAAGAAAAACAGGAAAGCACCGCAGACCGGGGACCAGCCGGCTGCGGTGCCTTCTAAAAAAGAGAGAGAAAAAATGAAAGCCAGTACAGGTATCTCTGTACCGTGGCCTTATCATAACGTGCAGTTTTGTGGATTCTTTGATCAAATTGTGGCGAAATTGTTAATAATGGAGTTTTCCTTGTGAGGAAGCTGGTTTCGTGCTAGAATAAAGAAAAAATCTGATATTGAGGAGGACGCATTATGGAGATTTCCGGCTTTTTTCCCATGTGGGATAAGCTGACGGAGAATCAGCGGCAGCTTTTGGAGCAGTCTGCCCAGCGGCGGCAGGTGAAAAAGGGCACCATTCTCCACAGCGGTGTGGGGGAGTGTGTGGGGCTGATGCTGATCCTTTCCGGTATGCTCCGGGCCTATATCCAGTCCGATGAAGGGAAGGAAGTTACCATCTATCGGCTCTTTTCCGGGGACACCTGTCTGTTTTCGGCCTCCTGTATTATGCAGTCCATCCAGTTTGATATTATTATTTCCGCAGAGAAGGACACAGAGGTGTGGGTGATCCCGCCTCAGATCTATCTTTCCCTGATGAATGAATCGGCTCCGCTGGCAAACTATACCCGGGAATTGATGTCTGCCCGGTTTTCTGAGGCCATGTGGCTGATGGAGCAGATTTTGTTCCGCAGTGTGGATCGGCGGTTGGCTGCCTTCCTGTTGAAGGAGGCCCAGCTGGAAGGTTCCAGCGTGCTGTCCATCACCCACGAGACCATTGGCAGCCACATGGGCACGGCCCGGGAGGTGGTGACCCGGATGCTAAGGTATTTCCAGTCTGAGGGCATGGTAAAACTGACCCGAGGCAAGGTGGAACTGCTGGATCGGGAAGGGCTGGCGCTGCTGGCGGAATAAGCGGATTATAAACTGGGAGCTTCCCTTGGGGAAGGTGATTCTATTTACCGCCGATTTTTGTGAGGACAAGGAAAGGGCGTGTTGCAACCCATTTTGCAACACGCCCTTTGTCATCTAATCAGTCTTTTGCTTCTTCGTCCAGGGCGTGGGTTTTGTCCACCACCTGGGAGATGTAGGCATAGAGAATATCTGCGGCCTCCTGCGCTGTCAGGTGGCTCACATTCAGGGCAATGTCATAGTTTTTGAGGCTGCCCCATTTCCGGTCGGTGTAGTAGTTGTAGTAGGTGGCACGGGCCTTGTCCTCCCGGGCCATGGTGGTTTTGGCTTCCTTTTCGGAAACCTTGTCTCGCTCCATGACATGCTTCACCCGAACTTCTTCGCTGGCCTGAAGGAAAATGTCGATGGTGGGCTTGTAGCCGGAGAGCACATAGTCGGCACACCGACCCACAAACACGGCGGGGCCCTTGTCTGAAATGGTGCGGATGATGCCAGACTGAACCATAAACAGCTGGTCATTTAAGGGCATACCATAGAGACTCCGGTTGCTCCGGTTGCTGAGGGCATAGCCCAGGGCGGTGGTAGCGGTGGTTTCTGCCTTTTCAAAGGCTTTCTCCGCAAAGCGGGTCTCTCTGGAGGCGATGGTAATCAGATCTTTGTCGTAAAAGGGGATATCCAGTTTTTTTGCCAGAAGCTCAGCAATGCGGTGGCCATCGGTGCCAGCCTCACGGCTGATGGTAATCATAGGCATTTTCTGCATGGGATCACAGCCTTTCCGTATGTAATTCACCTATATTATACCTGACATGGGGGCTGCTTTCAAGG
>CAZFXB010000293.1:0-2205 GCA_964522835.1 uncultured Oscillospiraceae bacterium | reverse complement strand
TCATAATTCTATGAACGATTCCAGTATCCATATTTGCCTATTGCCCACCAAAAGGGCCCTGAAAATGTGGATTTCCCCCAGTAACAAAAGTAATCCACCTAAAGCAGCCCAGATCTGTCGGGTCTGCTTTAGGTGGACTTTATTCCCTGTTAGAATTCAGGAGAAGCAGATCAAGGAATCAGCCTAAGAAACGGTCATAGGCGGCCTGATAGACGGCCTTGATCTCCTCGGAGCCCATTTCAATGAGCTTGTCGGCAAATGCGTCGTACTCTGTCTCCACATCCATGTCACCGGTGATGAACTTGGCACGGCACTCCAGCACATAGGTCTCAATATCGGTCTGATACTGGGCAATGATCTCAGATTCCTCGGTGGTGAAGGAGATGAAGTCTGTGGGGAAGCCGGTCTTGGGCAGGGTCTCATCTACCTTGCTGGCGAAAATCTCGTAGCAGCCCTGCTGTGCAGGATGGTTGTAGGTAGAAAGGGCCATCTCATAGGACTTCAGGAAGGGGAAGCCGGGGCTGATGAAGGCCAGGGGGGTGAAGGATGCGGCCAGGTTGGGGTTGTTCAGCATTTTGTCGGTGAATACAGGCTCACCATTCTCCATGGTGTAGGTCTCACCCTCAATGCCCCAGTTGGCTGCCATAAAGCAGGCATCGGTGAAGGCATAGTTGATATAAGCAACCGCCTCTTCGATATACTGGCAGTTGGTGGAGATAACAGCCTGGTTGGAGCCGTTCATACGGCTGCCCCAAGCCTCGGGAAGCTTGTCGTCAGCATTCTTGGTGATGGGTGCCACAGCCTCAACCTCTACGGTATTGTCCAGAACTGCCAGCTCGGAGATCAGCAGAATATCGGAGCTGAGCAGGCCGGAGGTGCCTGTTACCAGCATATTTACCTGGGGCATGTTGGTATCATTGGCAGTTGCAAAGGAGGAGGAGAAGAAGCCCTTCTCATACCACTCGTTGGAGGTGTTGCAGTAGGCTTTATACTCGTCCCGCAGGTCGGTGTAGCCATAAACCACCTGGCCCTCGGGGGTCACGGACCACTCATAGGCACCAAATACGTCACCTACAGGAATATTGCAGTTTTCCCGGCAGGCAAAGGCATCGGTACAGCCATACTCGTCCCGGAACACGGTGAGGACATTCTCAAGATCCTCCAGGGTGCTGGGTTTCTCCAGATTCTGCTCCTTCAGCCAGTCGGTGCGGATCCACAGACCAGACTGGGTCACAGGGTCAGCGTCAAACATGGAACACATGGAGGCCATGGAGCCATCTGCATAAATCAGGTTTTTCTGTGCAATTTCATCGGTCTGGAGCACAGCCCAGTAATCCGGAGCGTAGGTCTCCATATAGGGCCGCAGGTTCACAAACACTTCGTCCTCAATGCCCTTGACACCGCCGCCGGAGTAGTTGCTTACACCGTTTTCGATGATGTCCAGGTAATCGCCGGAGGCCACCATCAGATTGAACTGCTCAGAGGCAGCATCGGTGCCGATGGTGCTCACATCCACACGAACATTGGTTGCTTCGTAGAGGGTAGCGAACAAAGAGGCATCCATGGGATCATAGCCTTCCAGGAAAGGAGGCCAGAGCTTCCAGTAGGAAAGCACGATCTCTTCCTCGGAGAAGGGGCCATAGATGTCAAACTTTGCTTCGGGGGTTGCTTCCACTTCGGAAACAGGTACAGAGTCGTCTGCTTCTGCAGGGGCCTCTTCCGGTGCGGAAGCAGGTGCAGCAACGCTTTCTGCAACATCGGGGGTAGCTGTGCTCTCGGCAGAGACGGCTTCACCGCCACAGCCTACAAAAAGGGAAAGCAGCATTGCCAGGGTCAAAAGCAAGGGGAGCAATCTTTTCATGCAAGGGTACCTCCTAATTTTTTTATCCAAATCAGCCAGGTCAGGGCTGCTCGGAACAACTTCATTATATATTTGTAACAAATTCTTAACAATAGACAAAACACAATATGACCCATCAAAACCTTAAATATTGGAATCAAAAGTTCTACTTTTCCCTGTGTGTGCGGGATTTTTGGCCCAGGGGACAAAATGTCCCAAAACCGCACAAAGGAACCCGGTCAATTTGCTTTTGATGATTGACAACGGCCTCAAGTTCTTTATAATAATGGTGGGATATTATTATATTGAAATCTAATATGAGGTGATTGATACATGAACAAGCGTTATCCCCACGTAACAGCGCC
>CAZFXB010000292.1:0-2220 GCA_964522835.1 uncultured Oscillospiraceae bacterium | reverse complement strand
GTTTTCCGCTCCGGATCCAGACAGTTGAAGTCACCAAACAGCTCCATTTCTTCCATGGTCAGCTGAACGCCGTATTCATCATCGCTGTGGGTACGGGTCTGGTAATAGTGGGCATCATCGGTGAGCATGGTTTCCAGAATTACGCCTCCGGTGCAGGTCAGCTTGCAGCTTTTCAGGTACATATCCACATTGGTGCTCTTGCAGCGGAACATGGGGCCCTGGGAGGTGAGGTTGCTGTGGGTCATGCGGATGGTGCCAATGTCGGCAAGATCGTGCATACCGCCGTGTACCAGGAAGCCGTAGCCCTGGCACTGACCGGTTACATTCCGGAACACCACAGAGGAGTTGCCGTCCTGGATGCCGAATACGTTGCCGGAGGACAGGTGACAGTGATTCAGCACCACGTGACAGCCGTTGTCAGAATAGATGCAGTAGCCGTTGTCCTTCATAATAATATCGGAGTCGTTGGCCTCCAGGTATACATAGCCGCCGGAGGAGTCGGTGGACAGGGCGGCCCAACCCTGGCCATAGATTCTGGAATTGTAGAAATAGGTCTCGGAGTTGTCCATGGAAAGGTGGGTACGGCAGTTTCCACCCAGGCCCAGGGGAGCAGGCGGCTCCATCATGCCGGGGCCGATGACGGGCACATAGCCCTCGGGGAAGGGGCCACCGTAGGTTTCCAGATTGGCATCAAAGACCTTCAGGGTAGCGCCGGTGGTGGCGATGGTAGCGGCACGGGTTACGCCGTGGGTTACAATGCTGCCCCCACGAACATCTACCACAGCACCCTTTTCGGCCAGAATGCCGGTGCCCTTGCAGCTAAAGTCGCTGCATCCGAAGCCATCAAGCTGGATGTCCGGGTTCATTACCACGGTTTTACCCCCGTCAATGACCAGGGCGTTCAGCTCATCCTGCTGGGATTTCAGGGTGAAATTCTGAATGCAGCCCTCAGAAATGCCGCCGGAGTAGGATTCTTTGCCGGAACGGCTCTGGTCAATCTGACCCTCTGTCAGCCACAGGGCAGCCTCGGTTTGCTGGGCCTGAGCAAAGGATGGGCGGTTGTTCTCAGCCAGAGGGTTCCGGCCAATGATAAACTTTGTTTTTTCGTTCAGGTTTGCCATAAGATAGATCTCCTTTCAAAGAGATGGTATACGAACTAACTTTATTATGTTATCAAAAGAATTGCCCTTCGTCAATCCCGCTGGGGCCGTGGTGAGAAAAATGAAGCCCTCAGTTCTGTTTTTGATATTGATTTCAAATTTTAAGTCTTTTTGAACTCTTATCCCCGTTCCTTGCCTTTGGGGCGGAAATGTGATATGATACCGTTTGAAATAGATTGTAATTATTTGTTTGATTTTAGAAGGAAGGGGGAAATGCCAGTGTTGGAATTTCTGAGTCGGCTGGGGGAGTATGCCATGGGCTTGGTGGATCTGGGCACTGCGGTGACTACGGTTTTGCGTTTTATATTTCCTGTGCTGACCGTTCTGATTCTGATTCGCTGTGCCATCAGTCTTCTTGGCTTCCGAAAAGAGCCGGAGATCTGGGGCCATATTGCCTTTGAAGATGGCTCACGGCTGCCCATCACCCATTGGGAGAATACTTTGGGCCGTACCCGGCGCAACGATATCCAGATGAATTTTGAAAATATTTATAAACAGCACGCCGTTATCACCAGATATGACGACGGAAGCTGGACCATCGGTGATGTTGGCGGCCGAGGGGGTATCTCGGTCAACGGCCATGTCATTACGGGGCTGACAGAGATCGGCTATGGAGACCTGATTGACCTCAACGGGCTTCAGGTGACCCTGGTGCCCATTACAGAGGAGGAGGCAGAGTATGTGGCCTCCTGCCGCACCAATCCCAAGCACGTAATGAGCCCTGCGGTGACCTTGCTGCTTTTGACCTTTTTCCAGTTCCTTTCTGTTTTGCAGCTGATGATTAGCTGCGATGTGGAGCATTGGGTCAGCATCTTTGTGTCCTTTTTCGGCACCTCGGCGCTGATGTGGACCCTGTTTTTCTTTAATAAAATAATGCGGCGCAGCGGCTTCGAGGTTGAGACCATAGCGTTTTTCCTGTGTACCATGGGGCTTGGTGTTATTGCATCGGTTGACCCGGGAGAGCTCATTAAAACGCTGGTGACCATGTTTATTGGTGTCGTGATCTTTATGGTCATTGGCTTCTGTATGCGGGAGCTGAATACGGCGAAAAAGCTGCGGT
>CAZFXB010000291.1:0-2228 GCA_964522835.1 uncultured Oscillospiraceae bacterium | reverse complement strand
GTCTGCAGCCAAAAGACCAGCAGCACCAGCAGCGCCAGAACCAACGGATATAGACATCTTAGGCCCATGGCACGGAGCCCGGGTACAATGCCGGAGACCGATATAATTTTTAGTTCACACATGGTCTTTTTGGCCGCAGCCTGGGCCTGTCCCAGATCTCTTAGCCCCAGGGTCACTGTGGCCGTCAGCGGGTCCTTTTTTTCATAATCCCGGAAACGGATTCCCTGACGGGTCAAGTAGGTCAGGCAGTCCTCCGGGCAGGCTCCGGTCAATTCAATCCGTATTTTTCCTGTAATTCCAAGCAGGCCGCTTCCCGTCACCTGAGAAACTCCACCTTATGAATGCCGCCCCGCACCAACAGCTCCCGCCCTGTCATGGTCACGATTCCCAGCCCCTTCCCGGTTACAGAGACGGCGCAATCTGCCATATCCACGATGATTTCCTCTTGACTGTAGGAGCGGATCCCACGTTGGCCGCAGAGCAACACCTGCTGAAGCCCTGTTATCTCAATAAAGCTGTCTCCCAGCACCTGACTGGGCAGGTTCATTTGATGCAGTCCTGCTGAAATCTGCTCCCGTGGTTTCATCTTCATGCCCTCACCTCAGAATTATTCTATGTAGAGGGCGCAAATTTCAGCACCGTGCTGCATATAATTTTGAGGAGGTGATGGGTATGAGCCGAATCATCAGTAAGCGAAAGTTTCAGGATATTTTCTTCTTCTCCGCCGTGCTGCTTATGCTGCTGGGATTGATCCTGTTTCCATCTCAGTCCGTGACGGCGGCAAAAAACGGAGTTGAGCTGTGTCTGAATGTGATCGTACCATCGCTGTTTCCCTTTTTTGCGCTGTCTACACTCTGTGTAGAGCTGGGTATGCTGTCCCGACTTGGCCGCAGTCTGGAGCGGGTTATGTATCCCCTGTTCCACGTGGGGGGTGGCTGCTCCGGTGCATTTCTTCTGGGTATATTGGGCGGCTATCCTGTCGGCGCCAGAACTGCCATTGCCCTGTATCAAAAGGGGCAGTGTACCAAAGACGAGGCAGAGCGTCTGCTTAGCTTCTGCAACAATTCCGGCCCCGCCTTTATTCTGGGCGTGGTGGGGGCAGGCATATTTTCCAGCTCTGTTGCCGGATTGCTCCTGTACGGTGCCCATGTGCTGTCGTCCGTGTTGGTGGGGATCCTATTCCGTGGCTACGGAAATCCCAAAATCAAGGGTACTTTTACATCAATTCAGTCCTCTGTACCAATTTCCTTTGCCGATGCCTTTACTGCATCCGTAAAAAATGCGTTTTCTGCCACGCTGAATATTTGTGCTTTTGTCATTTTCTTCACCGTAGTAATTCGGCTTCTGTTTTTAAGCGGCGTAATCACCTATCTCGCCGGATTTCTCAGTTGGCTTCTTTCCGATCTTGGAGTAAAGCGATACGTGATTGAGAGCATTCTCACCGGATTTATTGAAATGACCAGCGGGGTCTGGAGTCTGAGGGACATGGCCGCATCCCTGGGCAGCCGACTGTGTATGGCCGCCTTTATCCTGGGCTGGGCCGGACTTTCCGTCCACTGTCAGGTGCTGTCCTTTATCGGTCAGAGCGGTCTTTCTACCAGAACATATTTCTTTGGAAAGCTGCTCCACGGCGCAATTTCTGCACTGCTGATTTTTCTGCTTTCCCAGGCACTTCACTGGAATGCACCGGTATCAAAATACCTGGCCACCCAGGTCAGCACCATTGCAGGTCTCCAGTTCTCTCAGGCGTTGACCGTGTCCACAGTTACAGCACTGGGGGTCTGGGGGGTACTGACGGTGATTTCCCTTCGGCAAATACAAAAAGAGTATGGAAAAGGACAGAAAATTGATGTATAATAGCTCCATCACACACTCTGGAGGATAGGCCATGCTGTTTCGAAAGAATATTGAACCTCGCTGTGGGTACTGTACACGCAGCGCTCCCGCCGAAGCGGGTACAGTCATCTGCCGAAAAAAGGGCATCTGTCCCGAAACAAGTCACTGCCGCAGCTTTCGTTATGATCCCCTGAAACGGGTACCTCCTCAGCACAGAGCTATGGATTTTGCAAAATACGACGATACAGACTATTCTCTGTAATTCAGTTATCAGGAAAAACGTTAAAAGGGAACGGCTTTGCGCCGTTCCCTTTTGCAGTGCAGCCGGTGAGCGCACTACAAAAGAACACTACGGGAAATCAATTCCGTAGTGTTCAATATTTCTCCCTAGC
>CAZFXB010000290.1:0-2298 GCA_964522835.1 uncultured Oscillospiraceae bacterium | reverse complement strand
CTTCCGCATTTTCCGGTAGGGAATATTATCAATCGCCCGCCGGTACAGGGTGGGGCACACGCCATCAAATCCGCACCCAACAGATCAGGCAATCCGCAAAAACGCCGCCTCCACCCGGAGACGGCGTTCTAGCTATTTCATTATCCCAGCAGTTTTTTTGTCTCCTCCGCATTGCGGAAAATTTCCTGCTGAAGCTCTGCAAGGCCGGAGAATTTCTTTTCTCCCCGAAGCCGATGGTAGAAATCCACCCGGATATTCTGCCCATAGAGATCCCCTTCAAAGTCCAGAATCCATGGTTCCACAGTAACAAGTTCAGATTCTCCCACTGTGGGCCGAACTCCCACATTGGTAACCGCCAGCTTTTCCTGCCCATCCGGCAGAATCACCTTTGTGGCATAGACCCCAAAAGCAGGCACCAGAATCCCCTCCGGGATCAACAGATTGGCTGTGGGAATCCCCATGGTTCTGCCCAGCTTTTTCCCATGAACTACTTCTCCGGAAATACAGTGCGGGTGGCCCAGATACCGCATGGCCTCAGCCATTTCCCCCTGCTCCAGCAAGGAGCGGATATAGGTGGAGCTGACTGTGACCCCATCCATAGAAACCTTGGGCATAATATCGCAGCCGATGTTCAGCTCCCGGCACTTTTCCTGAAGCCGTTCCGGATTACCCATGCCCTTGTCTCCGAAGTGAAAATCATAGCCGCAGACCAGATGTCTTGCCCCGTGCTCCTGAACCAGATACTGCTCCACAAACACATCCCAGGGCATCCGCATCATTTTTTCATCAAAGTGGCACAGAATTACATCGTCCACCCCGTATATCCGCCGCAGGATCTCCTTCCGGTCTGCAATGGAGTTAATCAGCGTCACCGGTTTTCCTGCCACCAGCGCATCCGGGTGCAGATCAAAGCTCATAACAGCAGCCTGCATGTGCTTTTCCCTTGCCCGATCCTTTGCCATATTGATGAGACTGGCGTGACCGGCATGAACCCCGTCAAAAAAGCCCAGGGCTATGACCCGTTCTAGATTCTCAATCACCCTTACTTCACCTCAAAAAAACTTTTCACCGTCCCCAGGATACCGTCCTGGCTTTTGCCCAGCGCAAGAAATTCTTCCCCTGGGCCATAAACCCGGTACAGTCCGTCTTCCAGGCCCAAGCCCGGAATGTCTGCACCGTTTTTGCATCGCCCGGTCCGCTTTTCCCCCAGAACCACCTGGGGATATTCCGCAAAAATACTGTCCACAGGCCGAAGCAGCTCCAGATGTGTTTCCTGGTTTTTAGCCTCCTGGATCGTCTCCAGGGAAACCGCATCCCCCAGCGTAAATCGTCCTGCCTGACTGCGCTGGAGGGAGCAAAGACATCCGCCGCAGCCCAATTTTGCACCGATATCGTGACACAGGGTTCGAACATAGGTTCCCTTGGAGCAGCGAACCTTCAGAAGATAGTCATTTCCATTCTGCTCCAGAAGCTCCAGCGCAGAAACCACAATGTTTCTGGGCTTCCGCTCCACTTCCTGTCCCTTCCGGGCCAGCTCATAGAGCTTTTTTCCGCCAATTTTCACAGCAGAATACATAGGCGGAATCTGGGTCTGAGGCCCCAAAAAGTGCTTGAGCGTGTCCTCCACCGTCTCCCTTGTTACTGTTACCGGTTTTTCTTCTGTAGTTTCCCCGGTAATGTCCTGTGTATTGGTGGCGATTCCCAGTCGAAGCCCTGCAATATAGGTCTTTTCATCGTTTTCGCAAAGCTCCACGGCCCGGGTGGCCCGGCCCAAAAACACCACCAGTACCCCGGTGGCCATGGGATCCAGAGTCCCGGAGTGTCCGATCCGCTTTTCCCGGTACATTCCCCGGAGCTTGGCCACCACATCGTGGCTGGTCCAGCCCTGGGGCTTATCTACAATTAAGATTCCGTTCATCAGAGCACCACACCTGTTGTCTCAGTGATTGCATGAAGGATGGCCTTCTCTGCCTCCTGAACATCCCCCGAAACAGAGGCGCCTGCGGCTGCACTGTGGCCGCCGCCGCCCAGATAGGCACAGATATCCGAGGCATTGTAGTTCTCTCCAGTACGCATGGAGATTTTCGTGCCGCCCTCCTGGGCCGGACGAAGCATTACGCCGATCTCCACCCCTTCGATGCCTCTGGGAAATCCGGAAATATCGTCAATATCATCCTCGTTGGCACCTACTTTGGCCTGGAGCTCCTTTGTAATGGCAGTCACTGCCACCTTTCCTCCGGCGTAAAACCGAACCCCCTCAGTGAGGGCCGCCTCCAGCCGCAGCCGGGCAATGGATTT
>CAZFXB010000289.1:0-2312 GCA_964522835.1 uncultured Oscillospiraceae bacterium | reverse complement strand
TAGCCAGGGTGACCTCCAGGGTCTTGTCGTCGATGGCGTGAACGTTCAGCTCAGCATCAGCAGCAGGCTCGTCGGCCCAAACATCGTTGTAGCCATCCACAACCTCGAACATGTAGCCGTAGTCAGCAGCCAGCTCTACGGAAGCAGCACGCTTCCATGCGAACTCGAAGTCACCTGCGGTAACAGGCTGGCCGTCGGACCACTTCAGGCCGTCACGGAGGGTGTAGGTGTAGGTAACAGTGCCGTCCTCATTGGTAACGCCCTCTACCAGCTCGGTAGCAGCGTCAGCAACGATGACCAGGTTGCCATTGGCATCCTGAGACCACTTAGCCAGGCCGGAGAACAGGTGTGCCAACATGGTAGCACCGTCTACAGCGGAGTTAAGTGCAGGGTCAATGGTGTCAGGCTCGGAGGCAAGGCATACAGCCAGAGTGCTGCCGGAAGCAGCAGCCTCGGAACCAGCGGCTTCAGCCACGGAGGAGCCGGCGCTAGCTGCGGTATCGGAACCACAGGCCACCATGCCCAGCATCATAGCCAGAGCCAGAAGGAGTGCTAAAAACTTCTTCATAATGTTTTCGTCCTTTCAAACATTTTATTTCCAATATGCTTTATGCACACATATTGACAGAGAATTGATTGGGCTTAGCCCAGTTCGTTTACCCGGTGGCAAGCCACAAAGTGCCCTTTGGAAACTTCCTTAAACTCGGGCATGGACGCAGCACACTGCTCCGTTGCATGGGGACACCGGGTACGGAAGGGGCAGCCAGAGGGTGCATTCAGGGGAGACGGAATGTCTCCGGTGAGCACAATACGCTGATTTGCCCGGGCGATCTTAGGATCCGGCACAGGCACAGCAGACAGAAGGCTCTGAGAGTAGGGATGCAGCGGGTGATCGTAGATCTCAGCGGCATCCGCCAGCTCCACCATCTTGCCCAGGTACATAACTGCAATCCGGTCAGAAATATGCCGGACAACCAGCAGGTCATGGGCGATAAACAGATAGGTGAGGCCCAGCTTCTCCTGGAGCTCATCGAACATATTGATGACCTGTGCCTGAATGGAAACGTCCAAAGCAGAAACAGGCTCGTCGCAGACGATAAAATCGGGGTTTACTGCCAGAGCACGGGCAATGCCGATACGCTGACGCTGACCGCCGGAGAACTCATGGGCATACCGTGAGGCGTGCTCACTGTTGAGGCCCACGTGGCTCATCAGCTCCAGGATCTTCTCCTGACGCTCCTCCTTATTGGAGTAGAGCTTGTGGATATCCAGAGGCTCACCGATGATATCGGCAACGGTCATACGAGGATTCAGCGAGGAATAGGGATCCTGGAAAACCATGGTGGCCTTTTTCCGAAATTCCGCAATGTCCTGCTTGGTTTTGATCTGCTTGCCATCGTACCAAACCTCACCGGCGGTGGGCTTATAGAGATGAAGCAGGGTACGGCCTACCGTGGTCTTACCACATCCGGACTCGCCTACCAGGCCCAGGGTTTCACCCTTCTTAATGGAGAAGGATACGCCGTCCACAGCCTTCAGAGGCTTGCTCTTGAATACGCCCATATTGATATTGAAGTACTGCTTGAGATCCTTTACTTCAATCAAGGGACGATTTGCATTCTCACTCATTGGGCGTTTCCTCCTCTCCCGCTGCTTCGTTTGTAATGGAGCCATCCTCCAGCCCCTTCTTCACATTTACCCAACATGCTGCCTGATGATCTGCATTGAGCTGCATCCGCTCACAGCGCTGCCGGAGACAAATCTTCATGGCCGCATCACAGCGAGGTGCAAAGGGACAGCCCTCAGGCATATTGAGAAGGTCAATGGGTGTACCGGTAATGGGCTGGAGCCGGGAACCGGCACTGGTGGTGGAGGGAATGGACCGCATCAGGCCCTTGGTATATTCGTGGCAGGGGTTGTAGAAGATTTCGTCGGCAGTTCCCTGCTCGCAGATGGAGCCGGCATACATAACGATCACTTCATCGCA
The DNA here is from genome assembly GCA_964522835.1 of uncultured Oscillospiraceae bacterium. Classification (GTDB taxonomy): domain Bacteria; phylum Bacillota; class Clostridia; order Oscillospirales; family Oscillospiraceae; genus HGM13006. Next base: position 325 of record CAZFXB010000289.1, on the reverse strand, counting down.
CATCTGTGCCACAACACCCAGGTCATGGGTAATCATAATAATAGCCATACCCAGCTCTTCCTGGAGGGACTTCATCAGCTCCAGGATCTGTGCCTGAATGGTAACATCCAGGGCCGTGGTGGGCTCGTCGGCAATGAGGATATCCGGCTCACAGGCCAGCGCCATGGCGATCATAATTCTCTGACGCATACCGCCGGAGAACTCGAAGGGATACTGCTTCATGCGCTTTTCCGGCTCGTTGATGTTAACCAGGCGAAGCATTTCCACTGCCCGCTCATAGGCCTGCTTCTTATTTCGGTCTGTGTGGAGCAGAATTGCCTCCATG
>CAZFXB010000288.1:0-2350 GCA_964522835.1 uncultured Oscillospiraceae bacterium | reverse complement strand
CATAAGCACCGATATCGGTGCTTATGGCATGGTTTACAGTTTAAAATCGTTTTCCAGGGTCAATCCATCCTTTTCCAGCATGGATTCCATTACCTTCAGGTCTGCGGAGATGTCCAATACATCGTTGGCAAAGAGCCTGTCCAGCTGGCTCTCGTAGCCCTCTACTACCTTGTCCATCATACGTTCGATGCGTTGCTTGGCCTCGGCAATATTGTCGCCTTCAATGCCCTGGGCCTCCAGGGTGGCATAGTTCTCCAAAATTTTCAGGGTCTGAGGCAGATAGAAGTTCATAAAGCTGCGGAGATCACCGGCTTTTTCGGGCCGTTCCTCCAAAAGTCGAAAAATCTTAGCAGTAAGCTCCTCAATGTGATCGATCTTTTGAGAAAGCTCCGGATTTTCTATGGCATCGTTCAGAGCCCGGATATGCTTCAGGGTTGCATCGGCGGTGGAAAGCTCCTGCTCCGGGGCAGTTTCCCGGGGCGGCTCTGGCTCGGGGATGTCGTCAATGCCCTCACGCAGAACCAGGGTGTTCCGGGAGGCATCGATATAGCCTGTTTCAAAAACTCCTCGCTCCAGCATTTCTTCCACATCGCCCAGCACTTTCTTCTGGGAAATGCCCATGGTCTTTGCAAGGGCGGCAATGGAGATCTCTTCCTTATTGCCAATCATGGTGAGATATTTGCGGAATTTTTTCAGCTTACGGCTTCTGCTGCCGGAGACACCCAGCAGGGTGAGACCAATGAGGGTAAAGGCCAGCAGGGGAACCAGCTGCTCCAGGGCGTAGCCTAAGCCGATGAAATAGGTGATCTCATCGATCAGAGTCATAACAAAGGAGAAGCCGAATACGCCGGTGATGGCCCAGCCTAAGACCTTCAGCAGCCCAATGTTCCCCAGGCCGAAGGCCCGGGCCTCTTTCTTTGCGGCAGCTTTTTTCTGCTTCCTGGTAAGGTTCTGAGGGACTTTTTGGGGTGTGTGGGAGCCGGACTGCTGCTGGGCGGTCTTGGCAGCGGAGCTGGCGGCATTCTTTGCCGCAGAGGCTGCCTGACGGAAGCCCTGCTCTGTCTTCTTGTCACTGGGCCACTTGCCGCAGAGCTCTAAAAGCATCAGGATCAGTCCAACGGGCCAGGCGATGACATAGCCCAATATGATAATAAACCAGTGCCAGCCTGTATCTCCCTTTTTGGAGGTGTGGCCGGAGTTCTTTCTCGGTGTACCGGGACGGGAAGGGGAGGCGCCGGGGGTATCCGTGCCATCGGGGGCAATGTAGTGTACATTGCCGTCCTTGTCAAATTCCCATCTGCCGTTGGGGTTGCTCATGGAAAATCATCCTTCCAATTCTTGCTCTAGAATATCTGCAATGCGCCGGGAGGCGTAGCCGTCTCCGTAGGGGTTGGAGGCGTTTGCCATGGCATCATAGGCTTCCTGATCGGTCAGGAGCTGCCGGAAGTTCCGATAGATGGTCTCCTCATCGGTGCCCACCAGCTTCAGAGTGCCTGCGGCAATGCCCTCGGGCCGCTCGGTGGTGTCCCGCATAACAAGGACAGGCTTGCCCAGAGAGGGAGCCTCCTCCTGAACGCCGCCGGAGTCGGTCAGAATCAGATGACACCGGGCCAGGAAGTTGTGGAAGTCAAGCACATCCAAAGGCTCGATGATATGGATCCGTGCATCGCCCCCCAGCTCCCGATTGGCGATCTCCCGGACAGCCGGGTTCATGTGGATGGGGTAGACTGCCTTAATGTCGCCAAATTCGTCGCAGACCCGGCGAATGGCACGGAACATATGCACCATGGGCTCGCCCAGGTTTTCCCGCCGATGGGCGGTGATGACGATAAGGCGGCTATCTTTGGCCCACTCCAGTTCCGGATGGGTGTAATCCTTACGGACGGTGGTACGAAGGGCGTCGATGCCGGTGTTGCCGGTGACAAATATTTTGCCCACATCCCGCTTTTCGTTCAAAAGGTTCTGCTTTGCCATCTCTGTGGGGGCGAAGTTAAAGCGGCTTAAAATGCTGACAGCCTGCCGGTTAAACTCCTCCGGGTAGGGGCTGTAGATGTTATAGGTGCGAAGTCCGGCCTCCACGTGGCCCACGGGAATTTGAAGATAGAAGCAGGCCAGGGCGGTCACAAAGGTGGTGGAGGTGTCGCCGTGAACCAGCACAACGTCGGGCTTTTCCTGCTCCAGAATTTCCTTCATGCCGTTTAGGATGGCAGTGGTTACATCGAACAGGGTCTGCCGATCCTTCATAATGGAAAGATCGTAATCCGGAACGACCCCAAAGGTTTCCAGCACCATGTCCAGCATCTGGCGATGCTGCCCGGTGACACAAACAATGGTTTTTATATTCTTACGC
>CAZFXB010000287.1:0-2380 GCA_964522835.1 uncultured Oscillospiraceae bacterium | reverse complement strand
ATCCTCCACCACCCTGTCCGGCGGCGAAGCCCAGCGGGTAAAGCTGGCCACAGAATTGAGCCGGGTCTCCACCGGCAACACCTTCTATATCCTGGACGAGCCCACCACAGGACTCCATGTAGCAGATGTTCACCGGCTGGTAGATGTTCTCCAGGCTCTGGTGGATCAGGGCAACACGGTGCTGGTCATTGAGCACAACCTGGATGTAATTAAGGTGGCAGACCACATCATCGACCTTGGCCCCGAAGGGGGCACCGGCGGCGGCACCATTGTGGCGGCAGGAACCCCCGAGGAAATTGCCGCCTGCGAAGAAAGCTACACCGGTCACTATTTAAGGCCCCTGCTGAAAAACGAGGACAACTGACCCCGCAGGCGCAACTACAAGGAGGAAACAGGACATGGGTAAAATTCGGCTGAACCAGGATCAAGAGCTTGTAGCCCAAATCAAAGAGGGCTTAAAGCGAACCGGCGGCTATTGTCCCTGCCGCCTCGGGAAGCTGGAGGAAAACAAGTGCATCTGCCAGGAATTCAAAGCCCAGATCGCAGATCCTGATTTCGAGGGCTATTGCCACTGTATGCTCTATTACAAGGAAAAATAAGGGCCATCTGCCCCTGATAAAACCCGTTCGAAACCAGGAAAGTTCTGTACTTTCCTGGTTTTCTGTGTTATAATTCTGAGATAAAATAAATGCAAAGGAAGTGGGGGATCCCTATGAAGAATCACCGTCAGCCGAACAAGAATATCACAGCGGCCTGGGTAATCGGAAAGCTGGTACTGCTGCTGAACGTTGCCATGGCTCTGGTCCTTGTTGTAGGACTGATTTCCACCAAGATGCTGCCCGGAAAATTTCTGGCAGTCATCATCGCCTTCCTGGCCCTGATCTCTATTCTGATTGGCTGTCTTGTCCGCAAGCCCAAATATGCGGTTCGGTACGGATTGGGTCTGTTTATCGCCATTCTGATGTGCCTGCTGTATGGTTTTGGTGCATCCTATGTTTTCAAAGGTCTGAACACGGCAAAAAGCATCACCACTGTCCGCACAGAGACCGCTGCTGTGGGCATTTACGTTCTTGCCGACGACCAGCGTAACTACGGCGAAAATGCTGGAACCTACACCTATGGCATCCTGCGGGAGCAGGATCGGGAGAATACCGACGAGGCCATCGCTCAGATCAAGCAGGAGTACGGCGTCACCCTGAAGACCAATGAATATGATGGGCTTTCTCAGCTGATCGATGGTCTTTTTGATACACAGGTGGATGCCATCATTATGAACAGCGCCTATCTTGACCTGCTGTCGGATATGGAGGGCTACGAAACTGCCGCCGACCGGCTCCGGGAGGTACAGGTACAGAAGGTAGAGCGTGAAGTGGTCGTGGAACCCACAGAGATCCCCGAGGATCGGCTGGTGGGTACTGTAACCCAGACAGATACAAACGGTAGCAGCCAGCAGGATGGCATGATCTTCACCGTCTATATCAGCGGCATTGACAACCGTGGTGCCCTGATCGCAAAAAGCCGCAGCGATGTAAACATCATCGCCGCAGTCAATACCGCCACCCATCAGGTGGCCCTGATTTCCACCCCTCGAGATTTCTACGTGCCCCTGTCCATCTCCGGCGGTGTGCCGGATAAGCTGACCCACGCCGGCATTTACGGTGTCAATGTAAGCATGGATACCCTGGCTATGCTGTACAATGTCAATGTGGACTACTATTTCCGTGTGAATTTTGGCGGATTCAAGGATATCATTGATGCACTGGGCGGGGTTACCGTCAACTCTGATGTCAGCTTCTCCACAGGCAGCTATTCCTTCAGCCAGGGCGAAAACTATGTCACCGGCGATGCAGCCCTGGCCTTCGTCCGGGAGCGCTACGCCTTCGCCTCCGGTGACCGTCAGCGTGGCAAGAACCAGATGGCCATGATTAAGGCCGTCATCAACAAGGCCATATCCCCGGAGCTGCTGGTAAGCTACAATTCTCTTATGGATGCTCTGTCTGGCAGCTTTGAAACCAGCGTGCCCTATGACACCATCAGCGCCATTGTCCGGGATCAGCTGGACGGCGGCGGCAGCTGGAACGTGGTCAGCTACAGCGCCGATGGCTACGGTGACAGCCAGATTCCCTACTCCATGAGCCAATACGCCTATGTTATGGTTCCCTATCAGGACACCGTGGAAACGGCCAAGAGCCTGATTGCACAGGTGTACAACGGCGAAATCATCTCCGCACCTTAACAAAACACCATCCATCAAGCCCCCTCCTGGGCCCATCCCAGGAGGGGGCTTGCTATAGCGTACAAATCGCCAAATCTGCATCAGCCAGAAGCTTCCCCTGGGGGAAGCTGGCAGCCGTTAGGCTGACTGATGAGGGAGCAGGAA
>CAZFXB010000286.1:0-2382 GCA_964522835.1 uncultured Oscillospiraceae bacterium | reverse complement strand
CGTTATCCGCAACTTGTGCAAAATTTGCACAAGTTGAATCTTCGGACAATTCGCCGCTTTTATAGATGTTTTTCAGGTGTTTTGTAACAACGCTTCTGTCCACATCAAAAAGCTGACCGATCGCTTTTTGTGTCAACCATACATCGTGATCTTGCACACGGACTTCAATACCGTCCTCATGGGCATCTTTTGTAAATACAAGGAAGTCAACCGTGCTGTTTCGGATTTGTAATTTATCTTTATTTTCAGCCATTTTGTGTTATCCTTCCTTTCCTTCCTCCTTATCTTTCGCCCGGCTTTTATAAACTGGGTATAAGAAACGGTGGTGCTGCCCACTTTTTCAGCGGTGGCAGCAGCCCAGTCAAACCGGACTGCTGCCGTTTTGTTTATGGATTCCCAGTAATACGCACGTTTTGAAGCAAGCGATTCAAGGGAACTTCGTACCTCCTCGTCTTCCCATAATCTGATACAAAGACGCACACAATACAGGAATACGTATCACTCACCACAAGCATGGCCAGGTCGCCATCCACGCCTGTGGAGTATGTGGACTGATAGCCTCGAATCATACGGCACAAGTCGTTGTACTGGTAGTTTAACGCCACTTCGGTGTCTGTGTCAAGCGTTTTCAACAGATTTCCGCTGAAATAGCAAGTATTCGTATTTGAGGCGTTCACGGTGGCAGCTGGTCGGAAACTGATTGCCCGGGATTCCCGTGGGTTTCGGCTATTGTGCATGGGAATGGCCGCAGATGGGAAAACTGTGTTTGCATCGGGAGTATGTGGGATACCTGCCGACATAATGGAGATAAGGACAGCTTAGCTACAGCAAAGTAAAAAGCACGAGGAGGTCAACGATGGAAAAAGTATTGATTCTGGACTTTGGTGGACAGTATAACCAGCTTATTGCCCGGCGGGTTCGAGGGTGCGGTGTGTACTGCGAGGTGCATCCCTATACCATGTCCATGGAGGCCATCTATCAGTTTTCACCCATTGGCATTATTTTTACCGGGGGGCCCAACAGCGTGTACGCCCCCGATGCGCCCCATCCGGATCCGGAGATTTTTCAAATTGGGGTGCCGATTCTGGGGATCTGCTATGGGTGTCAGTTGATGGCGCATTATCTGGGGGGCCTTGTGACGGCGGCGCAGGAGGACACGGCCAGGGAGTACGGAAAGACAGAAACCTGGTATGATAGAACCAGCCCGCTCTTCCGTGGAATGCCGGAACAGGGGATTTCCTGGATGAGCCATGGGGATTATATGGCGAAAATTCCGGATGGATTTCGGCTGATTGCCCATTCTGCTGCCTGCCCCAATGTGGCAATTTCGGATGAGAGCCGCCGGTTTTACGGGGTGCAATATCATCCGGAGGTCACTCACACCCAGTATGGCGTCCAGATGCTTCGGAACTTCCTGTATGAGGTTTGCTGCGCCTCCGGAACCTGGGTTATGGCGGACTATAAGGAAACTGCCATCTGTCAGATCCGGGAGAAAGTGGGCGGCGGAAAGGTTTTGCTGGCGCTCAGCGGCGGTGTGGACAGTTCTGTGTGTGCCGCTCTTTTGGCCGAGGCTGTCGGCAGTCAGCTGGCCTGTGTTTTTGTGGATCACGGACTGATGCGGCTGGACGAAGGAAATCAGGTGGAGCAGGCTTTCTCAAAATGGGATATGAACTTTATCCGAATCAACGCAGAGCAGCGGTTCCTTCAAAGGCTGGCCGATGTTTCTGAACCTGAACAGAAACGGAAAATCATTGGGGAAGAATTCATCCGTGTCTTTGAAGAAGTGTCCAAACAGCTGGGGGCGGTGGACTATCTGGCCCAGGGAACCATTTATCCGGATGTGATCGAATCCGGAGCGGGTACGGCGGAGGTCATCAAAAGTCACCACAATGTGGGGGGACTCCCCGATTTTGTGGATTTTAAGGAGATTATTGAGCCACTGAATACCCTGTTCAAGGACGAGGTGCGCCAGCTTGGCCGGGAGCTTGGCCTGCCGGAATATCTGGTGAATCGCCAGCCGTTCCCCGGCCCCGGCCTTGCCATTCGAATTATTGGAGATATTACCAAGGAAAAGGCAGATACCCTGCGGCAGGCAGATTTTATTTTCCGGGATGAATTGGCCAAAACCGGACAGGATCAATACTTGAGCCAGTATTTTGCGGTGCTGACCAATATCCGCAGCGTTGGCGTTATGGGCGACGGCAGAACCTATGAAAATACCCTGGCCCTGCGGGCCGTAACAACCGATGACTTTATGACCGCTGACTGGGCCCGCATCCCTTATGAAGTGCTGGATCGGATATCGGTTCGCATCGTCAATGAAGTGCCCCACGTAAACCGTGTTGTCTACGATATCACATCTAAGCCTCCGGCTACGATTGA